>JBPYDQ010000900.1:0-7922 GCA_051986135.1 Terriglobales bacterium
TGCGGTTGGCACTCCGCGGTTGCAACAGAGAGCTGCGCAAACGAAACGCGCATTGCCCGATTTTGAGGGAGAACCCACGCAAGGAGAGCGAAGAGTGAAAGTCGAAGTCTTGTATGTGGCGGACTGCCCGTCTCATCCCGCAGCAGTAAAGCTGGTAAGAGATGTCTTGGCTGCCGAAGGCATCACGACGGAAGTGTATGAAGTGCTCGTTAGAGACGAACAAATGGCAGGCGAACTCAAGTTTCTCGGCTCCCCGACAATCCGAATTGATGGACGGGATGTCGCTGGAGAATCAAAGACGACAAAGAATTTCGCTCTTAGCTGCCGCCTGTACCCTGGATCCAACCAGGTTGGTCTCCCGCCAGCGGAGATGGTTCATCGGGCTGTGTTAGAGGCCCGGTAAGGGGAATCGCAGTGAAACAAGGTACGGGCATCTCGGCGTCGCTGGTGGCAATTCTCAGCTCCGTCGCGATGATCAGTTGTTGTCTGCCTCTCGGGTTCGCGGTGGCTCTAGGAGCGGGTGCGGCGAGTGCTTTCTTCACAACCCTGCGTCCATGGCTTTTGGCACTCTCGGTCGCGTTGATCGCGCTCGGATTTTGGCAACAGCATCGCGCCAAACAGTGCGCAGTGCGGGGAAGACGTCTTGGCAGCGTTTTGTTGTGGGCTGCCGTTGCGGTGGTCTTGAGCATGATTTTGTTTCCTCAGGAGATCGCCGCGCTCATTGCCGATCATCTTGGCGGGGCATGGAAGCAATGAAGCAACGAGCGATTCCGATCGTGATGGTAGCGGTTGTTCTGCTATTGGTGATTGCGTATCTATGGGGCCCGTCATCCGTACCGGCAGGCCAAGACCGTCTCGTCACACTCTCGAATGCAAATTTGAGCGAGTTTGCCGCTGCCTTCGATGCCGACTCGAACGTGCCCCGGATGTTGTTACTGCTGTCTCCAACTTGACCTGGTTGTTTGCGGGGGTCTTCCGCAGCGGAGCAACTTCTTGCGCATTACCCTGACAAAAGGGTGCGCGTGCTCGTTGTTTGGGAGCCGATTCTTGCAACAGATTGGAAAGCGCCAAGCCGCAGCACTTTGGCGCGGATTTCCGACCGCCGCGCGAGGCAGTTTTGGGATCCGCAGCATCTCGTGGCAGCGGAGGTCGCTCGGGTCGCAGAGCAGAAATCGGTCCAGCCAGAACCACAATGCTGTGTGAAGAAAGGTTTCAATTGGGATGAGGTCGCCCTTTATGGACCACACGCGCGCTGGAGTGATGGACCTGTGCCGGTGTATTGGAATGGTCCCGTCTATCGAATTGCTTCGGCGCTTGAGAAAGCCTTGAACGAACAGCCGTGAGGGCACAAATCGTGAGTTAATGGTCTGCGAGTTGAGTCCTATTTGTGAAAGAAAAGGTCCGGAGATTGTCAGAGCACCCCGCCCACGGCGCCGGATCACCTTGGATAAACTGTGGCTCCCGAAAATCTCGAAAAGTCTGAGCGGATGTGGCTTATCCTTGCTTCATAATTCGCGTTGATGCGCGTTTTTCTTACGACCTTTTGGAATCTGGTGCCGGCGGCGGGAATCGAACGATACGCGCCTACTCATTCTACGTAACTTATTGCAAAGATACGAACGCAAGAACCGCACAAACCTCTGTATGCCCGCCTCCTATGTACAAAATCATGTACAAAAAGTTTGAAGGCCTAGTGAGTAGTCGGCCTCTTAACGCCAGGCTGCGCTCCTCGCCTTCCCGTTGGTGACGGAGCCACACAATAGAAAAGGCCCCGGCTCTGCGCCGGGGCCGAATTTGGTCTGCAGTCAGAACGGAGCCTCGTCGGGCTCCGCCGTTGGCTCGCTGGGAGGACTTTGCAGTTCCTGCGATCGAGCTTGCGCACGACATCGGCGCGAATGGACCACGATGTGATCTTCATAGTCTTCGACTTCTTGCCTTTGCCCTTCGGCTGCTCATAGGTCGAGCTGACGAGAGAGCCCTCGACGAGCACATGAGCGCCCTTTTTTGATAGTCGCTACAACGCGCTCTGCCAAGAGTGGCCGGAACACAACGACCCGATGCCACTCAGTTTTCGAACTCCATTCATCATCGACGTTCTTCCAGAAGCGCTGTGTAGCGAGACGGAACACGGTGAACTTCAAACCGTTGCCTTTCGCTTGACGTTGCTCCGGATCAGCACCGATGAATCCTACGAGGGTCACTGAATTGAGGTACGACATTTGTGAATCTCCTTTTTTTTGCCCCATTTTCTTGGGGCAGCCAAAAGCGAGAGGCGTCTGCTCCCAAAGCGAGCGGCTGCTTTGTGGGAGGGAACCGTGCTGGTCGGAAGGAACCGGGAAAGCATTACCTGACGGTCATTGTGCGCGATAAGCGGTTTGCGGTAACGGTCCCAGTACCCACCTCGGCGGTTTGACGAATCAGAATCTAGAAAGCGTTTGACGCTGGCCGGTTAACGTGGGAGTCTACTTTCCCCTCTGTCCCCACCGAAGGAAGCGTGCCATGCAATCGAGCCAGAGTTCATCTGCTGACTATATCCAATCTAACGAACAGAGACGCCTGAATGACGCGCACGAAGGTCACATTCCATGGAAAAAGTGGGGTCCATATCTAAGCGAACGACAGTGGGGCACGGTTCGCGAAGACTACAGCCAGGATGGCAACGCCTGGAACTACTTCACGCATGACCAGGCCCGATCACGGGCCTATCACTGGGGAGAGGATGGTCTTGCCGGTATCAGCGATGACCAGCAGTTGCTATGTTTCAGCGTGGCCTTGTGGAATGGCAAGGACCCCATTCTCAAGGAACGCATGTTTGGTCTGACCAACAGCGAAGCGAACCATGGTGAGGATGTTAAAGAATACTACTTCTACCTCGACAGCACGCCGACGCATTCCTACATGAAGTATCTCTACAAGTACCCCCAGGAAGCGTATCCCTACAACGAACTGATCGAGACGAACAGGCGGCGCAACCGTGGCGACATGGAGTACGAACTGCTGGATACCGGTGTTTTTAACGGTGATCGTTATTTCGATGTTTTTGTGGAATATGCCAAGCAGACTCCGGAAGACCTCCTCATCCAGATCAGCGTGAGCAATCGTGGGCCTGATGCGGCCACACTGCGTGTTCTGCCGACCCTTTGGTTTCGCAACACATGGACCTGGTGGCCAGGTACACCTAAGCCGTCCCTAAACCAGATCTCTGGCGAAAAAGGGGTACAAGTCGTTGCGGTGTCACACGCCGATCTGGGCGCGAGATATCTCTATTGCGAGGGAGATGTGCCGCTTCTTTTTACGGAAAACGAGACGAACAACCAGCGGCTTTTTGGCTCGCCCAACGCCTCTCGTTACGTCAAAGATGGAATCAACGACTACGTGGTTCAAGGAAATCACAGTTCAGTCAACCCCGAGCGAAGGGGCACAAAGTGTGCCGCGCACTACCAGTTGAACGTGGATGCGGGAAAGACAGCCACCATACGTCTACGGCTAAGCAATCAAGCGCCTACAGCCATCGGCGATGTGTTTAAGGACTTCTCAGCGACTCTGCAGACTCGTCAGCGCGAGGCGAATGAGTTCTACAAATCCTTAACTCCGGAACGAGTCAGCCCAGATGAGGCCTTAGTGATGCGTCAGGCGCTTGCCGGAATGCTCTGGTCCAAGCAGTTCTTCTTTTTCGATGTGGACAAATGGCTCGAAGAACACGGGTCCGATCCGATGAAGCCGGGTGCACGCTTCATGCGGAACAGCGAATGGTTCCACATGGTGAATCAGCACGTCATCTCGATGCCCGATAAATGGGAATATCCCTGGTATGCCTCCTGGGACCTCGCTTTCCACACCATCGCCCTTTCCGCGGTCGATATGGATTTTGCCAAGGAACAGCTCGACTTAATGCTGAAAACCTTCTTCCTGCATCCCACGGGTCAGATCCCGGCGTACGAGTGGAACTTCAGCGACGTTAATCCCCCAGTCCACGCCTGGGCTTCGCTCTTCTTGTACCGTACAGAACAAGCCCTGCGTGGTAAAGGCGATGTCGAGTTCCTGGAACGGTCGTTTGCGAAACTGATGCTGAATTTTAGCTGGTGGGTGAACCGCAAAGACCGCTTTGGCAACAATTTGTTTGAAGGCGGATTCCTCGGACTGGACAACATCGGCGTGTTTGACCGCAGCGCTCCACTGCCAGGTGGCGGAACCCTGGAACAGGCCGATGGTACCGCGTGGGTTTCTCTGTTCAGCCAGAACATGCTGGAGATCGCCGTGGAGCTGGCGGCACAGAACAATGATTACGAAGACATCGCCATGAAATTTGCCGAGCACTTCCTTTGGATCGCGCGTGCGATGAACCAGGCAGGGTCGGAAGGTATGTGGGACGAAGAGGACGGCTTCTACTACGATGTCCTCCGGTTTCCCGACGGTAGTACGAAACGGCTCAAGGTTCGCTCAATGGTGGGCCTGCTGCCTTTGTGTGCCACGTCAGTGATCGAGTCGTGGCAGCGCGAACGGGTTCCCCAGGTTTCAAAAGTCCTCGCTGAACGCTTGCGACGAATGCCCGAACTGGCCAACAGTATTCATCCAGCCGGGCCCCGTCACTTAGGTTATGCCGACCGCGGCATCGCCGCCCTCGTGAATCCCGACCGGCTACGTCGAATTTTGACGCGCATGTTGGACGAGAGCGAGTTCCTGAGTCCTTACGGCATCCGGGCCTTGTCCCGCTACCATAACGACCATCCTTATGTGGTTCACGTGGGAGGACAGGAATACCGCGTGAACTATCTCCCAGCCGAATCAGACACTGGCATGTTTGGAGGAAATTCCAACTGGCGTGGTCCCATATGGATGCCAGTGAATGCACTACTGATCCGCGCCTTAATGTCGTTCTATCTCTATTACGGCGACAGTTTCAAGATCGAGTGTCCCACGGGTTCAGGCAAGATGATGAACCTGTTCGAGGTCGCCCGGGAGATTGCCAACCGTTTGACTCGAATATTCCTTCGGGATAAATCGGGCCGTAGGCCAGTGTACGGAGGTACAGAGAAATTTCAAACCGATCCGAATTGGAAAGACTACATTCTGTTTTACGAATACTTTCACGGAGACAACGGCGCAGGCATCGGAGCCAGCCACCAGACGGGATGGACGGGGCTGGTCGCCAAGATGATTGAGCTTTTTGGTCGCCTGGACGAACGCCAGTTTTTGGATGCTGGTAAATCAGGCGCCTTTTCCAGAACCGCAGTCGCCACAGCAGGAGGGGGTAGGGCTTAAGTAGTCTCAGAGCCTCGTCTGATGGAGGCGGCGCTTGCGAGAGGATGCGACGTCAGCCCATTCTGCCCCTTGCCGTAAGTTCCGGCGTCTTTATCCCCGACAAGGGAGCACTGGGATCAACGTAGTCGACATCAAAGCTGGAGTCGCGATAGTCACTATCCAGTAGGCCAAAAGCGTCCGACGAGGCATGGACGAACACCTGTCGCAAGCGACAGTTGCGTCGCGAACGCAAGTTTTAATAATACTCGCCAATTACCACGTCCACCGGGCATGTTGTGACGCTTCGCTTTGCCCGTCCGCGGTGATTGACCCTTGATCTCAGGGACGGAACATGCATCGAATAAAGCTCGCCTTTCCGAAGATTCACCGAATCGCGATTCGGGTGACGTTTCGATCCGCCTGACATGGGTGAGGCGGGCATGAAGGCCACGTTTGACGCTCGCCGGTTCACCGTGTCATGCCGATGGCTTCTACATGGACAAGATCGACGTGACCAACGCGAAGTTCGCAGAGTGCGCCAGGGCGACAGGATACGTGACAATTCCGGAGCGCACCGCGCGATCCGAGGATTTTCCGGGTGCGCCACCTGAGAATCTCGTGGCGGGCGGGGTTGTTATTTCTCCCGCCGACCATGCCTTGCCTCGTAACGATCAGCTCCAGTGGTGGAGCTATGTGAAGGGCGCCAATTGGTGGCCCCCAGCGGTCCGAAGAGCGACATTCGCGGGGAGGCGCACTATTCGACGCGACAACGTGACCGCCCAGCCGACCGCGAAGTGGACCGGACAGCAATACTGGGGGAAGGCCTTTCCCTTTGGCCGACCCTCGCACTGCCTGCTGCGCGATCGCGATGCGATCTTCGGCAATGACTTCCGGGAACCGGCACGAGGCCCGGACCTCTGCGAAGTTCTGTCCGTACCGCGCTCGCCTTGGTGATTGGATCCATTCGTCGAAATTGCCTCGATTATATAATCGTGTTCCGTGGAAGGTCGTTAACGAAGGCCGCGAAGATCGGAGGGCTGAACTATGCGCAAAACCAAAAAAAAGCCCAACCCGGGAACGGAAAGGCTTTTCCGATGCATTTTCGAAAATGCCCAGATTGGAATCGGAATATTAGACATCAAGACCGGAGCGCATCTTTCCAACCGCGCAGTGCACGAGATGTTGGGTTACAGCCAAAAGGAATTGCGCCGTGTTGGGCAGTGGGACGAAATTGTTCACCCCGCTGAGCGTGCTTCCGGTGCAAAGCGATACGCCGATCTCATCGAAGGGAAGCGGGATGCGGACGAGTGGGAGCAGCACTTCATTCGGCGTGACGGTCGCGTCGTCAGAGCGAATGGGAGGTTCAAGCTAGTCCGGGACGCCCGAGGAAAACCCAAATATGTCGTTGCATTGAACGAAGACGTGACGGAACGAAAGCTCGCGGAAGCGGAAAGAATCCGCGTTACGAAACAGATGCAGCTTCTGCTTGACTCTACCGGCCAGGGTGTCTATGGGCTCGATCTGCGTGGAAAGGTCGCGTTGATTAACAAAGCGGCTTCAGAAATGATCGGGTACCGGCCGGAAGAGGTTCTGGGTCGAAACTTGCATAAGCTGGTTCATCACCACAAATTGGACGGCTCGCCTTACCCGGTCGAGGAGTGTCCGGTGTATCAAGCCCTTAAAATTGGAAAGGGATGTCGCACAGACGAGGAAATATTGTGGCGGCGAGACGGAACGGTAATCCCCGTCGAGTATTCGTCTTTCCCGGTCTTGGAAGAGGGAAGCATCCAGGGCGCGGTGGTCACAGTATCGGACATCACAGAGCGTAGACACGCCAAGGAGGCCTTGCAGTCGAGTGAGCGACTCTTCCGCTCGATTTTCGAAGGCGCACAGGTGGGAATCGGCGTCTTCAAGATAGATACCAAGGAACATTTCTCAAATCGCGCACTTCACGAAATGCTTGGTTACACGGGAGAGGAATTGAGCCGTTTGGAGCAATGGGACGACATTGTGCCTGCCGAGGAACGGACCGTCTGCGCCCAGCGATATGCCGAACTCGTGGACGGCCAGCGTGACCAAGACGAGTACGAACAGCACTTCATCCGCCGCGACGGCCACGTACTTCTGGGGAATAGTCGGTTTCGATTGCTTCGGGACGCGTCGGAAAGGCCGCAGTGTGTTGTCGCTCTGACGGAAGACATCACAGAACGCACTCGTGCCAAGGAAGCCTTACAAGCGAGCGAAGAGCTCTTCCGTTCGGTTTTCGAGAACGCCCAGATCGGGATCGGAATATTAGACATCAAGACCGGAGCGCATCTTTCCAACCGCGCCCAGACCGAGATGCTGGGTTACAGCCAAGAAGAGCTAAAGCACGTAGAACAGTGGGACGAAATTGTTCACCCGGATGATCGCGCTACTGGGGCAAAGCACTACGCCGAACTTGTTCATGGGCAGCGCGATGCGGCTGAGTATACCCAACGCTTCATCCGACGCGATCGCCAGATCGTTACCTCAACTGCAAGGCACACGCTGATCCGGGATGCAACGGGTAAGCCTCAATACGTTGTCTCTTTGCACGAAGACATCACGGAGCGCCTAAAGGCGGAAGAGGCGTTGGCGGCCAGTGAACGTCTCTTCCGGACCATTTTCGAGAATGCCCAGATAGGAATTAGCGTCTTAAG
>JBPYDQ010000901.1:0-5896 GCA_051986135.1 Terriglobales bacterium
ATCGCTCGCTGCCAGAAATTGTTTGTGCATGGCATCTATCGGTTCAGCCCACTCCTGGGTAATCAGCTGAGCCGCGTAAAACTGCGAGGTCCGCTGCCGGATTTGATAATCCTTGTCGACCATGAACATGTGATACGTTCCCCAGCTGTTCGGGCAGGCCGGATGCGGCGGTGAGTAAGGGAGATCGTGGTAGTAATGCGTCGACTGGCCTCCCGCCGACAAAAATCCGCCAAACGAATCCGCCAGCCACAGAGCCCCGAAAATATCAACCGCCGCTTCCCCGCCATGGTCATTAGTTTCGGTATCTAGAAGGGGAATCTCGGCAGGAAGTCCGTCTTCCCGCCACACTTTCATGATGTGCGTAATTAATTCCGGCTCTCGATAAAGATTCGGCCAGGGCGTCTCACACCCATCGTAAGGGTAGTGCTCGAACGACATGAAAGCTAAGTCCTGCAGCCTGCCATGCGACTTCAAATAGTCGAGGAAGCGAGCAAACCATGACGTGCGACCCTGCTTATCGGGCCACGTTTTGATATCTTCAGTCACGCCTTGGAATGCCGGCCCGCCCAGCTTCAGCTTTGCGTCAACCCGGTGCAAGGCTTCGGCAAATTGCAGATAGAGCGCGCCATAGTCTTCGGGCAGCATGTACTGCCCGTCAGCCTCTTCTCCCATTTCAATGTAAGAAACCGGATAGGCGCGCCGTTCGATGTAGGTCAATTGGGCAGCCGCATCTTCCGGTGTGCTGTAGAGGAGAGCCACCGGGATGATCGCCTCCAGCCCGCGCGTGATTCCGCTGGTGAAAAACAAATCGAAACCCGGTTGGTCGCCCGATTCCATGCGATCGGGAGCAACGTACAAATCAGAGGAGTCGTGCCATGGATCGACCGACGAGCAAAGCGTCAGAGTCTGCTTCTGGTCGGGAGAGTGGCGCAGAATGTCGTTGAATTGCCCGTTGGCGTCGATCGTGCCGAGATAGAGGTCACGAATGGCATACCCGACACAATTTCTGCGATCCGCCGATCCGTGGGTGTCGCAGGTGTTGGAAGATTCGGTCATGAGGATGCGCACAAATTTCGTGCTCACCGGCGAGTTCTCCAGCCTGAGTGTCGGCGTGCCTCCTCTGCCCTCGCTTACCACGCCTGAGGTAAAGGTCTTCCACTCGCCCTTGTCCTGGTCATCCATGGCATCGCCCGCACCGACCCAGTATTGGACTTCATAAGCGCGAGCATACGGTTCAGCCCAGGCTACGCGGATGGCGTTCACTTGCTCGGTTTTCTCGAGACTGATTACAACCCATTGCGGATGAAGAGAATCGTCTTCTCCCGTGAACGCCCGTGCCAGGTAGGGGTTGCTCTTCCAGTACGACGCGAGGTCTCCGTCGTTCAACCGGGAGTAGCCGTCAAACTCCGAGCCGCCATTGCGAGTAAAACCGCGATGGCGGAGCTGATAGCCATAGGAATGGCGGATCGGCTCTGACGTAGGATTAGCGTCGCCCACAAAGTACCCTCTTCCCGCCGGGTCACTCCATGTGCCCCGCGGATTCCAGTGCCAAGCCTGCACAAACAAATCGGTGTTCTGACGATAGCTGATGACTCCCCAGCCCGCTTCCTGGATCTGCTTGATTTGGTCGGCACGAAAGAAGGTATCGGTGGCATTGCTGGGCACGCGATCGACGGTCGAACCCAATGCGTACAATGGACTGAACCTGTTCACCACATGGCTTGGAGTTATATCCACCCGCACGGTTTGGGCTGACACAGGGAAGCCGGCGAGCATAATAAGAGTCATACTTGTTGCCAGGGCGTGACGGTTGCGCAGGCTTCTGTGCGTCGCCAAACGATCGATGAGCATGGTTCGAGAAAACCCGATACTGAGTCATACACGAAAATCGCCACCTTTGCCACGCCAGAATACACGTTTTCATCTAATGAAACTTATTTCCATTCAGCCGAGGCGACCACCACGCCCCTTTTCGTTATAATTTTCGATTCGATCCGAAATCACAACCAGGTAGGACATCCGCATGCTGCTGAAGGTCTACGACGACAAGGGTTCTTTAGGAAAAGCGGCGGCTGAGCAGGCCGCCAATCGAATCCGGCGCGCACTCGAGGATCGCGGGTCAGCCCGCATCATAGCCGCCACTGCCGCCTCGCAGCTGGAGTTTCTCGAAGCGCTCACAAAAATGCCAGGCATCGACTGGAAACGCGTGGAAGCGTTTCATCTCGACGAGTATATTGGTCTGCCGGTTACGCATCCCGGCAGTTTCCGTAAGATGCTGCTCGAACAACTGGTCGACAAGACTGGCATATCCCAGTATCACTTGCTCGATGGCGACGCCCCCGATCCAGCGGAAGTCGCGCGCCGCGAAGGAAAAGCGCTGGCATCCGGTCCGATCGATATTGCGTTTCTAGGCATCGGAGAGAACGGTCACATTGCCTTCAACGATCCCCCCGCGGATTTCAAGATTGAGGACCCTTACATCGTCGTGAACCTTGACGAAGCCTGCCGCCGACAGCAGGTGGGGGAAGCCTGGTTTGCTGACATCTCGCAAGTGCCCACCCAGGCGCTCTCCATGTCGGTACAGCAGATTCTGAAAGCGGAGGAGATCCTCGCGGTCGTGCCCGATCGCCGTAAAGCGGAGGCGATTAGAGCCTGCCTGGAGGGAGAAATCAGCCCTATGGCACCGGCTTCCATCCTGCGAACCCATCCCAATGTGACCATCTACCTCGACCGGAACTCCGCATCGCTACTTGGCCCGGCATTGCAGGGCGAGTTGAAAGAGCATGCACGAGTGATGGTCGGAAGTTAGCCTCGACCTCTCCTACCCCAATGGCAACGGCCGCAAATCGAACGGCAACTCGCCCCATTCTCCATTTGCGATGGTGGATTGGCGCCATATTATTCGCCTCTACCGTCATCAACTACCTTGACCGGCAAACCCTGTCTTTGCTAGCACCATATTTGAAACTCGAATACCACTGGACGAATACCGACTACGCAGCTATCGTGATTGCCTTTCGTGTTGCGTATACGATTGGCCAGACCGTCATCGGAAGACTCATGGACCGGCTTGGCACCCGTCGCGGGCTCAGCCTAAGCGTCGTTTCGTATTCACTGGTATCCATGGCGACTGCGGCTGCCAACGGCTTCTTTAGTTTCTGTGGCTTCCGTTTCTTGCTCGGCGCGTCGGAATCCGCCAATTGGCCGGCGGCGACTAAAGCCGTCTCCGAGTGGTTTCCAAAACAAGAGCGCGCGCTGGCGACTGCGTTCTTTGACAGCGGCTCGTCGGTGGGGGGCGCCATCGCTCCGCTTATCGTCCTTCCCATTTACTTCCGCTGGGGTTGGCGCCCCGCGTTCATGATTCCCGGCCTGCTCGGTTTCCTCTGGCTGATCGCTTGGCGGCGGGTATACCACCCGCCTGAGGAGCACACCAGGGTGAGCTCAAGCGAGTTGCGCTTGATTTCCGAAGATCAGCCGAACCAGCCCAGAACATCCGGCCGAACTCCTCTCCGCTGGGGGCAGCTGATCCAGCTTCCTCAAACCTGGGGCACGATCATTGCGCGCTCATTTACCGATCCCGTATGGTTTTTCGTGACCGACTGGTTCCCGATTTATCTGGTCGCCAAAGGTATTGAGTTGCGTAGCGGGCTGGTCGCCATCTGGATTCCATTTCTTGCCGCCGATCTCGGCAACTTTTTCGGCGGAAGCATGTCCGGATATCTCATTAAGCGCGGCTGGTCAGTTGGCTCGGCCAGAAAAGCGTTGGTGATATTTGGCAGTCTTGGCGTGACCTTACTGATTCCCACCGTATTCACAACTAATCTGTATACCATCACCATGCTGTTTGCCTTAGCTACCTTCGCCTATGCTTCTTTCTCGACCATAGCCAACGTGCTGCCGGCAGATCTTTTTCACAGCGAATCGGTCGCTTCGGTCAGCGGACTGGGCGGCACCGGCGCCGGAATCGGCACGATCTTCGCCTCGGCGCTGATTGGTCATTTCTCCGACGTGCGCCAAGCTACCCATACCCACGCCTTTGACCCAATTGTGATAGTCGCAGGCTTGGTTCCGTTCGTGGGAATGATACTGGTGCTTTTCCTGGTCCGTAATAGTCGCGCGACCGACGAGGGAATTCTGCGGCGAATCTGAGCAGCTTTTGCGCGCGCCGCTGTGAGATGAGGATTAATGGGATACAGCCGCTTGGAGTTGAATGGAAAAGTGGCGGTCGTGATTGGGGGCACGTCTGGCATTGGCCAAGTTCTAGCCCGTGGCCTCGCGGAAGCGGGCGCCGATGTGGTCCCTAGCGGTCGGCGCCTGGAACAGGTCCAAGCCGTCGCCACGGAAATCGAAGGAATCGGCCGCCGCTCTCTTCGTATTCCCTGCGACGTAACCAATCGTGTGACGCTCGAACGCCTGTTGACGGCGGTTCGAGGGGCGCTGGGGAAGGTTGACATCCTGGTGAACTCAGCCGGTTTCAACCTGCGGGCGCCAAGCCTCCAATTTTCCGAAACCGACTGGAACCGCCTGATGGACACGAATCTGACCGGCACCCTGCGCGCTTGCCAGGTCTTCGGCGCTCATATGATCGACCGCCGTTATGGACGGATCATCAATATTGCTTCCCTGGCCTCTTTTCTTGCCCTGAATGAAGTGGCCGCCTACTGCGCGAGCAAAGCGGGAGTCGCCTCCGTGACCAAGTCTCTGGCCATAGAATGGGCCCGCCACGGGGTATGCGTTAACGCAATCGCACCCGGCTACTTTCGGACGCCTCTCACGGAAAAGGTGGTGGTGGGAACCGCTCGCGAAAAAGAAATCCTGATGCGTACCCCGATGCAACGCTTCGGCGAGCTCGACGAACTGGTGGGCGCGGCGATTTTCCTCGCCTCCGATGCAGCCAGTTTTGTGACCGGGACGCTCGTTTCCGTAGATGGCGGCTACCTCGCCAGCGGCGTGAACGCATGATTTAAAAATTCTTAGCGGACCGCTTCACCGGTCCTGAGAGACCCTGTTACATCGTCGAGGCGCAAGCAATTCAATTTAGGATGAACTGAAACCGCAACCAAGAGAGAAGCAAATACCGAGCGCTTTCAGCCAAGGCTTGATGCCAAGTGTTCACAGCTCGATACCCGAGCTGAAAGAATTCTTGTTAGACTTCATCGCCCGCAATAAAAAGGTCCGAAACTGTTCGTACACCAGGGACCAGCGAAGCTGCCTATAAAGATCTAATTCGACAGTTAGTGTTCATCGTAAGGGACGAATCCACGAGCCTTCGTGCGCACCTTGTAAACTGACGTGGTCGCAGTAAGGTAGAGCGTCTTGCGATCCTTATCGCCCCAGGCAAGGTTCGCAGGCTGTTCGGGAATAATCATCGTGCCTAAGTGATGTCCCTGGCTGTCCCAGACCCAGATCCCACCAGGTCCGGTAACGAAAATGTTGCCATCGGTGTCCACTTTCATACCATCAGGCACGCCCTCGCCCCTGCCACCAGGTTCTTCTCCGAAGACACGTCCGTTGCTCAGCGAGCCGTTGGC
Organism: Terriglobales bacterium; assembly: GCA_051986135.1. Lineage (GTDB taxonomy): Bacteria > Acidobacteriota > Terriglobia > Terriglobales > Acidobacteriaceae > Gp1-AA122. Next base: position 5,532 of record JBPYDQ010000901.1, read on the forward strand.
GAATTCGTACACACGAATATTCCTCTGTTTGCTGTCGTCCACGTAGAAATGTTTCCCGTCCGGTGAAAACGCCAGCCCGTTTGGCTGGGACAAGTCTTTAGTTAGCAAAGTGATCCCTCCAGTTTCATCCAGCCGGTAGACACCTTGGAAGGGTATCTCCTGCTTCTGTCCCTGGGGCAGATCGAGCGTCGGATCGCTAAAATAAAAAGCCCCGTCCGGACCGACAATAACATCGTTAGGACTATTGAACCTCGCGCCTTGATAACGGTCGGCGAGGATCTTATATTTCCCGTCCTTGCTTACGTCGATAATCGCCCGGAGAACGCTAGCGCAATCGATAAGGTGGTGCTGCCGATCGTAAGTAT
>JBPYDQ010000902.1:0-2391 GCA_051986135.1 Terriglobales bacterium
AGATTATTTCTACCATTGACACTAGGTCGCGTGGATTTCCGTCCTAGCTCTGTCCGAGTGCTCATATCCCCAAACAACGTGGCCACGCCTGCGGTCGGTCTTTTTAGGCAATTCTCCGAGGATTGTGCACAAAGACCGAGATGCAGACACAAGTTGCTCTTTATCGCGCGGTTTACTGGTTGTGTTGTCAAAGGAGTGCCGAAATGAATTTCAAGAATGTAACGCAACTAGGTGGTAATTTCGCGGAACGCGTTCAGGCGAATCAGAGAAAGCTCCGATCAAACCTAAACACGCAGTATGACTTCATTATTTGCGGATCAGGCTCTGCGGGGTCCGTAGTTGCAAGTCGTCTCGCGGAAAACTCGGCTGTAGGCGTCCTGTTACTGGAAGCCGGTGGCGACGATGACGTACCAAGTGTCACGGATGCGCGGCAATGGGTCACGAATATCGGAAGCGAGAGATACTGGGAGTTCAACGCCGAGCCAAACCCACACCTCAATGGCCGCGCCATTCCGATGGGCATGGGAAAGGTTTTGGGCGGTGGATCCAGCATCAACGGCATGATCTGGGCTCGCGGTCACAAGGGCGACTGGGACTTCTTTGCATCCGAAACGGGGGACCTAGCGTGGGGCTATGAATCGGTTCTTGAGATTTATCGCCGCATCGAGGACTGGCAGGGGGCACCCGATCCAAGATATCGCGGGACCGGCGGACCGGTATTTGTCCAGCCGCTGCAGCGCGATCCCACCCCAGCCGTTCAAGCCTTGTTTGAGGGAATGCGCTCGCTTGGGATTCCGGCCTTTGAAAATCAAAACGGCCGCATCATGGAGGCCGACGGCGGCGCATCCTCCGCTGACATGAGCATTCGCGATGGAAAACGCCAATCTGTTTTCCGTTCGTACGTCTTCCCGCGCATGGACCAGCCAAACCTCACGGTGCTCCCTCACGCGTTGGTAACACAACTGACTTTCGAGGGCACCCGAACCACCGGCGTCGCGATTTCTTATGAAGGAAGCACTCGTCGCATTCGCGCCGGCTGCGAGGTGGTTCTGTCGCTTGGTGCGATACATACGCCGAAGGTCCTCATGCAATCTGGCATTGGCGACCAAGACGAACTCCGGCGCTTTGGAATCCCGGTACTCCAACATCTCCTGGGAGTCGGACAGGGGTTTCAAGACCATCCTGCTTTTTGCTGTCTCTGGGATTGTCCGGAATCGCTACCTACGAGTCTCGTGCCGAATGCCGTCATATACGGAAAGAGTGAGGCTGGTTTAAATAGCCCTGACTTCCAGATTCTGCAGGCTGTATTAAGTGCCGGGGATGCAGCAAATCTTGGTCTTCCTGCGCGTGGTTGGGCCCTCATCGGTAATGTTGTTCAGCCCAAGAGTCGTGGTCGTATCCGCCTCACTGGTTCCGATCCCGCCGATCCGGTTCAGATTGAAGCGAATTATCTGAGTGACCCAGGTGATCCGAAGGCAGCCCTCGCATGTGTAGAGCTTTGTCGCGAGATAGGCAACTCCAGCGCTCTTCGTCCTTTTGTAAGACGAGAGCTCATTCCCGGCAATTTGGAACGTCCAAACCTGGAAACCTACATTCGCGACACAGCATTTAGCTTTTGGCATCAAACGTCCACCGCCCAGATGGGCCGGGACGCGATGTGTGTGGTGGATGGTTTCCTCAAAGTCTACGGCGTCGACAACCTTCGCATCGCGGATGGATCGATCATGCCACGCGTGACCACGGGCAATACTATGGCTCCCTGTGTGATTATCGGAGAGCGTGCAGCAGAGATCATACGGACGCAACACCAGATAGCGACGACATCTGTCTCACAGGCTGAGCGCTTCGTCGAAGTCGACTCTCGGCATTTTTCTTAGCGATTCTCGTTGGGACACTCGCAGTTTCGTATTGTCCTTGACGAACAATTCAACAAATTAGACCCACAGCCGAAGCCCGAGACACAACTCCAGGTGGGCCGTGCAGTTTACTTACTTGGGATGAAGAGTCGTGAAGTCCATCGACCCCGCAACTCTCCGTTCCAGAACTCGATAGCAAAAAGGAGGCATGAAGGCATGGTGAGCACACAAAACAAACAAATGGCGCGTAAAAGCACAAAGAACTCAACAGTGCTGGTAGTGGGCGCTACCGGTGTTCTTGGTATGGAAGTCTGCCGTCAGCTGGCAGCTGCTGGCAAAAAGTAAAAGGACTGGTTCGAACATCTTCGCAAGAGGCAAAAGTCAATGGCTTGCATGAGCTGAGCGTTGAAGCCGTGACAGGAGATATGAAAGACCCACAGTCGCTGTACCGGTCGTTTCAAAATGTGGATGCGATTATTTCTACTGCCACCTCTACCATCTCGCACCAGGAAGGCGATTCCATCGAAACGGTTGA
>JBPYDQ010000903.1:0-4278 GCA_051986135.1 Terriglobales bacterium
TGCGCCAGGAAGCCGAGTCCGACCTTCCCGGTATCCCAGTTTCCAAGCACAGGTCTCTCTCTCCGGATCGAGCATCTTGCGGGAGTGTTGGATAAGGCAACGGTCTGCTGATAAGTCCTCCGTAACGCAGCATTGGCGACCAATCGGATGGCGTCGGGTAGGTAAACCCTTGGTGACTAATCGTTACCTACCTGCGCGCAATTGTGCGCTCGACCAGGAGGATTCGATCACTTCCGGTTTCCGACAACCCGCCCAGAACCTCTTTTATATGACTTCCAGAAACCCGTTTGCATTCGTATCGTACGACGAAAGTTGGAATAACAACCCCGGTGGGTCTCAGGCTTTAAGGTAAACAATCTCTCTTCGTGCGAAAAAGTCAAAGGGCCCAGCTTGACGCCATTGCCGGGCCGGCACATCGCGGAAGACCAAGCTATTCAGCCTAACTAGTAGCCCTCGCCTTACCTACGGCGCGAGGATCGAGAGGAGGCTAGGCCATGAAACGCAGACCGATTCCTCCAACCAATCATCTTAGAGCGGCAATACGAAAAATAGACCAGGTTGTCTGGAAGCTCTACGACGAACAACTAGCGTGCGATGGGAATCGAACAGAACACCCATCGAATTTGCAATGATTCAATAGGTTTCACAGAGTCCCGAAACTTTCCCTCTTCTCATGGCAAATGACTTAGAAGCCTTCAAAGACGAAATGCCGCCTTCTGCCTCGATGCAAGTACAATCCCAGCAATGAAACGCGTTGCCCGGTTTCATGCTTAGACATTCGATTTCCCTGACGCTTTCGATGCAATCCCTCCCCGAACCAAGCGGCAGCCCGATTCTTCAATTCGTTGTTGAAGCCGCCTGTTCTTGCTCGCCGCGAAAATACCAAGCGTGGTCTCGAGCAAATTGGTCAAACGTGATGGGAGCTTTCTTTGCTACTTCCGATACGGTCGTTGTTACCGCCGCCTGGTAGCCCTTCAGCCGCACCTGATACTGCTCCATCTGCCCGTCCACGAACCACTTCGGTGCCCCGCTGTCCGCCATCGTCTTTCTCGCCTGCTCCAGCGGCACGTCCACGTACGTGATTTTTTTACCCACGGCGGCAGACACCTTGTCAGCAACCTCGCTATAGGTGAGAGACTCAGGGCCGGTGAGCACATACGATTTCCCCTCGTGCCCAGAGCCTGTGAGCACCGCCACTGCCACGGCGGCGATGTCGCGGATGTCTACGGGACTAACTCTCGAGTCTTTGCAGGCGGCGAAGAATTTTCCTTGCGCCGCGATGGTGGGCTGGAACCTGAGATAAACCTGCATAAACTGATTGGGCTGCAAGTGCGTGAAGGCGAGCCCGGAATCCTCCAGAATCTTCTCGGCGTCGGCATGCCAGCGAGCGAAACTCCACGCCCTCAGGTCAGCGCCACCCATCGACCATGCGCCTGAGAATTTCACGACGTAAGGAACACCAGCACCCTTCGCAGCGTGAATGAAATTAGCCTGAAGTTCCGGAAGTCTAGGGTCGGCGGAGGATATCAGTAGGGCCTTGTCGATCCCATCCAACGCCGGCGCCAGCGTCTCCGCCTGGGCGAAATCCCCGTAGGCAATCTCCACTCCAGGAAGCCCGCTTACCGAGCTTGCCTTCTCCGAGCTTCGGACAAGCGCGCGACATGGCACGCCAGTTCTCGACAGTAACTTCACAATCTCCCGGCCATTATTGCCTGTGGCCCCAGTGATCAAGATCATCGTAAGCCTCCTTGTTTTTTCCTAAAGTTGAATCCCGGTCCCCGCAACCGCCCGGAGTTTCGTGAACTCTGGCCCTCCCTTAGCTATGGCCCGCAGCTCGACCTTAACGATGGATGAGGCATCGACTAAGGAAACCGAAGCGCCCACGTTTCGGGAAGCAGTCCTGCCATGTTGGCCACAAAGCTGATCGCGTGGTAAAAGCCGGTCAGCACAGCCAGCTCGAGCGCTTGGTCCTCTGTCCAATAATCGAGGAGCTGCTGCCACAGTTCATCGGACACCGTGCCCGTATCGTGCAAGCTGTCCACGAAAGAGATCAGGCGTCGCTCGCGGGCGGACCACACCTGGTCGTTGGCTGTGCTCTTGACCGTCGCCTCGATCGTGGCGGTATCCAAACCCGCTTGCGAGCCCAGCAACGCACTGTGGACGCCCCATTCATACTCACAGTGGCAGCGAGCGCACGTTCTGTTAATGACCAGTTCGCGGTCGCCGAGCGATAGGGAAGCCTCCTTGCCGAGTTGGAAGGCACCCAGGGGATGGAGACTTTCGCAAAGCTTTGGATGCCGGAACAACAAACGAAAAATGGCCAGAGGTTCGACTCCGGGAGTTTTTGGCGTCCACTTTTTCAGCATCGCGGCATGGTCCGCGTCCAACGGCAACTCAAGGGGTTTTATGCGCTGTGTCATTCCACGCTCATAACGCCTGCTACACAAAATGTAGCAGCCTGCATGCTACACTTTATGTAGTTCCATGTCAATCCCCAGACCAGGAAAGCCCGTCAAGGGTTCGCGGACCGGACGCCCGGTCATGGTGCTCCTCGACTTCCTCGGACGGCGCTGGGTGCTGCGAATCCTCTGGGAGTTAAGGGAAGAAAGCCTTGGCTTTCGTGCGCTTCAGGCGCGCTGCAGCAATCTCTCGCCTACTATCCTCAGCCGGCGGCTCAACGAAATGCGCTCCATGACAATCGTGCGACAAGGCGAGAACAACGAATATGCTCTGACTCCAGCCGGCAAGAAACTCTGTCGGATCATTTTGCCTCTTTGCTTTTGGGCTGAAGACTGGGCCGCCTCGAAGGCCTCAGTCGGTTCAAACCAACTGAGCGCTATCGCGGCTGTAAGCAGAGGATTCGATAAGCGGTAAACAATCATATCGGCGTCGAACCGAGTACTTAAGCCGGCGAAAGAGTTCGGGAAGAGTCGCCGACGATTCACCAGAGGACCGAGTAAGCCTGAGGCTCGGAGTTCTGTTCACTGCTCGTTGCGAGCGCGTGATACCGTACGGGGGATGAGAAACCTTGCAGTTTTTTCGATTGTGCTGTTGTTGTATCCAGGGTCGCTGGCTGGGCCCGCACAAACGCCCGCCGAGCATCGTCAAGCCTATCTCGCTTTGATTTACTACGTTCGATCGGTTGATACGGACAAATTTGTGCGGTCTAACCGGCAGTACTCCTCGGCGCTTACCTCTCATGCTGTTTCCGGTGCCTTGCTTCGTTGGACCGCGTACGCGGATGAGACGACGCACACATACCTGTGGCTGTACCCGATCGAGCACCTGAATGATATCGAAGAACTCTCCAAGGCCGAGTCACAACTGGACGAGCGGATCAGAGCTGAGGGCTGGAATGCAGGCAGTGATCTGCACGATGCCGTTGATCACACAGAGGAGTTTGTTATTCGCGATGAGCCTTCACTCTCTCGGCTGCCTTCCGATCCGGAGGCATGGACGCGCCAAAACTGCGAATTCCAGCTCTACTTCACTTTTGGGGGACAGGGGGGAAGCGACTCAGAAGTGCGGGGACTTTGGCGCGAATACCTTGGTGCATTTCCCCAGAAGGCCGACTCCTCTTACTACCGGATACTCCGCGTCCTGATTGGTTTGGAGCGTCCCTTATGGGTTGTGCAGCACTGCGGTGCCTCCTGGCAGGAAATCAAAGATCAACAGTCCCAGGAGGCAAAGTTGACGCGCACTATCGGTGCGGAGACACAACATAAATTTCTGAAGCTGATTCGCAAGACCGAGGTGTGGCGCTATCAGTTCGACGCGGGCATGTCTTATCCGCTGACGTTGAGTTCGCAGCCTACCCGCTAGCTGCGCTCACTATTCACACTCGCTAACAGTCGAGAACCCTGATCTCAGCGAGGAATCGGAACAGCCAGCCGGAATTTCGACCGTGTGACGAGCAATCCGGAAGCTGAGGCCACGTTGCAACGTCAGAGAGGATTAGTCCTCCCTAACGCCGCAGTGTTTACTAATCCGCAGTAGGTCTCGGGAGCCCTGGGGGCGAGACTACTGGCCGCTCGCGACCATCGGATTTCGTGTCCAGGGGCGTCCCCGCTGAATCAATCTCAAGATTGCATCCTTGGAAGATGGGTCCTCCACTTCGGTCATACACATAGCGGACATCTCTAGATCCCCGTCGCTCCCTCACCGCAGTAATGTTGTTTTGGCGTATCGCAGATCGTAGCGCAATTAGCGAGAGGGTCAGCACAGGGAAGCCCAAGTTAATCCAACAGCTTAGATTTGTTTTTCTGTGGTTCGGGACCA
>JBPYDQ010000904.1:0-3602 GCA_051986135.1 Terriglobales bacterium
ATCATACGTATGCGGTTTGGTATGGAGGATGGCTCGGAGCACACACTGGAGGAGGTCGGTCGAGCGTTCTCCGTCACCCGCGAACGCATTCGCCAGATCGAAGCCAAGGCACTGCGCAAGCTGCGCCATCCCTCGCGCTCCCAAAAGCTCAAGTCATTCTTCGATAACTTACGCGAATGAGCGAGATGAAAGTGGTCTACAAACCGTAAATAGATTTGTAAATCGTTGTCGTCACTGCCGATGAATCTGGAATCAATTACCTCGACGTGTAGATTATTTGACGTATTCCTGGATTAGCGGCGGACTGGTATTTCCGAGCTTGCCCACGGCGACTTTCACCGCGAAGGATTCGGCGAAAATTCTGATTTCGCGTTATTGCCTGCCCTTGACCACAGCAGCCACTCCGGTGGAACGGTACGACCGAATGTTATGCCAGATGATGGGCGTGAGGAGAGTGAGGTCTCCGGGTGTCAGAAAGAATCCCTTCGCATATTAGATTTAGAAAGGATCGAGCAAAACGGCGAAAGGCGATCTCCGGGGCATCACCTTTTCGCACGACTCCGCTTAAAGTGGCCGTACGTTTACAGCCTGCCAGCCCTTGGGGCCCTTCGTCACGTCGAATTGCACCGCCTGACCCTCCTGCAGACTTTTGAACCCGGCCGCCTCGATCGCCGAGGAATGCACAAAAACATTTTCGCCATTCTGACGGCTGATGAAACCGTAGCCCTTGGCGCCATTGAACCACTTTACTGTTCCTTGTTCTGCCATATTGATACTCGTGTTCCTTTCAATTGACATACGCTGGAGAAATTCGGAAGTACTGACGGCAGGGTACTGGCTGTTGAGGCGAGTGCTCCTCACGACCGATTCGGTCTAACGCACTAGGGCATCCTACGCGCAGAATGCACAACTAACAATGTTGTTCACGGCCCGGGAGTGGGGCAGTCCCATCGCTGCCCTTGCGCTGTCTGCTCCACTGCAACTACTGACGGTGCCTCTAGAGCATGTCCGCAAAAGCCATCCAATCGTCACAGCGCCTGCCCTCAATGACCTCGACAATGCGGAACGAAAGACGAACAAGGCGGGTTTAGCTACTGCTGGACGAGATCGATTGACCCCAAAGAGACAATCAAAAGTATAGACAAATGGTCTCGGAATTGAGCCTGTATTGAGCATTACATGACCCTCGTTCGCCAACTCAAAAAGGCCTGGGCATTAAGTTTGTATCACGTTCACATGCTTTTTCACACGTTTCACATGTGCGCACGCTTGTTTGGTGGCTGCAGTTGAAATAGAATATCGGGAATGCTGCAATGCAGCATTCTGTGAAGTACGGCCACAAACCGAATGGAGTCGCTATGGTGAAGACGACGCGGATCCAGCCTGCTGACCTGTTGGGTTACAGCCGACTCGTTATTGCTGCCACCCTCGGAACCACAGCTGTGGTCGAGGCGATGCACGCCAATATTCTTCGTTCCTCGGGCATTGACCACACCCAGGCACTGGGGCGCACCAGTGGTATTACCGGGACCGTGTATAAGAGCGTTCGTGGAGTGACCACGCTGGTCGGCGGCGGGATTGACGCAATCCTTTCGCGAGTTGTCCCTGAGCTCGGCCAGAACGATTCTTCGGCCGAACGAGAAGCCATTCTGGCTAAGCTAAACGGCGTGATCGGCGACTACCTGGCTGCGACCAACAATCCCCTCGCGATTTCGATGTGCATGCGCCGGAACGGCAAACCCTTGGACATCGAAGGACAGGCTTTAGCAGGCCCGACAGTTTGTGCAACTACCAAACTGCTCGTGCTGGTGCACGGTCTCGGCATGAGTGACCTCCAATGGGAGCGCAACGGGCACGACCACGGGAACGCGCTGGCTCGCGATTTGGGCTATAGCCCGATTTACCTTCACTACAACAGCGGGTTGCATGTTTCCACCAACGGGCGTGCTTTAGCTGAACTGCTGGAGGTACTCGTCCAAGAATGGCCGGTGCCGCTCGAAGAATTCGTCATCCTCGGGCACAGCATGGGAGGGCTGGTGTCGCGTGCCGCTTTCCACTACGGCAAGCTGGCAAGACACCAGTGGACACAGAAACTGCGGAAGCTGATCTTCCTCGGCGCACCGCATCATGGCTCGCCGCTGGAGCGGGGCGTCAACCTGTTGAACGGGGCTTTCGAGCTGAGTTCGTACACCACTGCGCTGGCGCGTCTGGGCAAGATCCGCAGTGCCGGCATCACCGACTTACGCTATGGGAATCTCCTGGACGAAGACTGGCAGTCGCGGGACCGTTTTGCTCACGTGGGCGATCTACGGCGACCTGTTCCGTTACCGAAGCAAGTGCAGTGCTACGCGATCGCTGCTTGTGTCAGCAAACGCCCCGGCAGTCCAAGCAGCGTTGTTCTCAGCGATGGGTTGGTGCCGGTGAGCAGTGCGTTAGGTCGTCATAGCGACCCGAGGCTTACATTGGCATTAGCCAAATCCCGGCAATTTGTAAGTTACGGCCTGAGGCACTTTGATCTGCTCTCTCATCCTGTTGTTTATGAGCAGATCAGGAAATGGCTCGCATCACGCTCGCGCACAGGTTCGAAGCGCCACATTGGCTCGGAACCGCCGATCCTAACAACATAACTCAATCGGATGCTGAGTAGCCCGGATGCGAGGACAAGTCTGACCCGCTTGGTGAGGTTGCGGTGTAAATTCACTGGAAGAAGAGGTGCGTGATTTCTTTCGTGATCCTAGAATGAAGCCGATCTATGTACATCTCTGGCTTCGTCAAGTCGCATCCGGTGTTGGCCTATTGTCTTCTGACATTCGCCAGCTCATGGGCTGGGAGGGAAAGTCGCAGCATTCAGCCAGCACCGTAAATTGCGACTAAAATCACCCTGACCCACTAACCGCGAGCCGTCAAATGATGAAGGTGCCACGCTGACTCGTAACGAAAACGATTAGCATCGTCAGTGCGGTTGGCTCTCTTATCCGCAGGAGGCGCGAACAGCGTATACTGAAAGCGCTTAACCTCGAAGACGGCGTCTCTCAAGCAATCTGCGCCTTCGCGATTGAGAGATCGAAAAGGCGTGTTTTTCATCGCAGCGGTTTCTCCTTTCAATTCGCAGTGCGCTGGGCCGCAGGGACCACCATACCCAAATAGGTCGCACACCGGCTGCAAGCGAATCAACCTAGTCTCAGGAGCTCTAGATGTCCGCACTGAATGGCGATAAGTCCAGATATCACCGGGAACGCAAACAGAAGATCGCTCGACGGCAGCGAAGCCGCGAACTGCTGAAGCGGGCGGCTGCGAAACGCAAATCGGCGGATGCTTCAGTCGGCGCCAAGCCACCGTCGGTGTCGGCATGAACACCCCGCCGCGGGCGTTACCGCTCTCCGCGTCCATTCCCGATGCAGTCAAAAAGAAGCGAGTGCTGCTGATCGACGCTTCGCAGGTGAAGCGCGATTTGCGTGCTGAGGTCCTGCGGAAACTCGATATGGACGTCGATTGTGCTGCTGATATCGCAGAAGCTCGCTCATGGTGGAGACCCGCCCTGTACGATCTCGTGTTGATCAATATGGGAAGGGGACGGGGCGAACGGGACGGGTTTTGTGATG
>JBPYDQ010000905.1:0-3448 GCA_051986135.1 Terriglobales bacterium
AGCGCGCCTCCAAAAGTGCCCAGCATTCAACCAGCGGTTGCGGCGATGACATAATCCAGGGTTGAGGCGTGAGATTCCTTTAGCTTAGCCGGGTCAACCTTGTAGTGCTCGGCCACGGCTCCATGAATGCTGAAGATCACAGGCTGCGATTCGCCCGGCAAATAAGCAATACGAAGCGGCCCCACCTTACGTTCGATCCGCGCGTTGGAAACATATGCGACGTCGCTCATACGGTCCTCCCCGAATGTGAATCGCTTTTCACTGGCCGTGGTCTCGGCCGCCAGCGCCTGAGCAGCCACAGGAAAACTCGCGCACTCAGCGGGACCGAGCACCGCGGTGATCGGTCGGGCGGCATAGTGTCCTCGTGCTTTCCGAGCTTCCATCCGGCGGCTGTCAGGTGACACTCCGCAAAGTTCCGTGGCCCAACTTCCAGCGGCGTAGCCAGAGTGTCATTCCAGCGATTGAGAAAACCAAGCAGCGCCAGAACCGCGACAATCTCCAGTATCTCGTCTTCATCGAAGTAACGTCGCAATTCGGCGAACTCGGCATCCCCAACAGCATTTGGCACTTGGCCGGCGGCTTGCGCGAAGCGCAGGGCCGCGCGTTCGGCCTCACTGAACTCCGGGCTTTGCGCGAATTGCCCTAGCGCTTCAATTTTGCGTGTAGGAACGTCTCGGAGAGCCGCAAGATTCGCGGTATGCGCGGCACAATATTGGCACCCAGCGGAGCGGCTTACCATGTACATGATGAGCGCCTTCAGACCTGGATTAAGCCGGCCGGGCCGAACGACGATCAACGCCGAGAGTTCTGAGAATGCGGACAAAAGAGCAGGGTCGCGAGCCATGACTAACATGCTGTTGGGCACGAACCCCAGAACGGCCTCGGTTATCGCAAATACGGTAGCGAACTCTTTCGCGTTTTCACGGCTGACTCGAGCAATACGCATGTTCGCTTTCACCTCCCTCCAGCACTGTCCGCGACAAAGGGATGAGTTACTTGCTACTGGCGCCGGTTCCCGTGCCTACTTGTGTCGAATATTCTCGGGAGATCGGTGGAGGTCCAGGGCCTGAACCTTTAACTCCCATTTTACCGGCACCGACGTGGGCGTGTAGCAAATCGTCTTGTCGCAAGCCTGATACTGCAACTCCCCGGTGATCGAAACAGTCTTCCCCGCCGAGAACACCGCTCGGATGCCATCTGCGGCTTTAGAGGTGGGAATCGTGACATCCTGCGTGATCCGAAACTTGCCTTCGAACACTGGTACTTGCTCCTTGATCGCCTCCAAGTAAAGGATTTTGGAGGTTGGGTAAATCACCGGCGCTGGTTCGATCCGCCCGGACGTGTGCAAGACCAGCTGGATCGGCTTGTAGCCCTTAACTCCAGGGGAATAGACATGAACATCGCGTGGAAGCTGAACGTCCACGATCAGGCTGACCCGGCTGCCAGGTGCGACGATGCGATCCGATTCTGAAAGTGTGAGCTGAAGATGAGGCGCTTCGACGGTCTGGCCCACTCCCTGGGTTAGTTCAGGGAAAAGCTTGCCGATGACATTGTTTGCGGTGAAGCGGTTCGTGTATTTGGTTTCAAAATACTTCTCGCGAATAGCGCCGTTCTCGTCGACATAGAAAAATCCGGGATGCCCCATCCCTTTGGTCATCCCCTTCGCTTCTACGTTGAGGACGTTAAAGCTGCGAATGACCTCGGAGTTCGGGTCAGCCAATAGTGGAAACTCGATATGGTGCCGCATGGCGAAGTCCATTAGGATGGCCTGGCTATCGTAGCTAATCGCGGCCAGCTTGATCCCCTGCCTCTCGAAGCTTTCTTTGGCGCTTTGCAGCTCGACGAGCTGCGCTTTGCAAAAGGGTCACCAGTCGGCGGAACGAAAGAAAAGGAGAACGGTCCCTTTTGAACCTTTGAGTGTCTCGTTGGACTGTTCATGGCCGAACTGATCCGCAAGGACAAATGCTGGCGCCCGCTGGCCGGTCTCCAGCCCGATCGACGGAACAACGCCGTCATTGGTTGAGTGGTTTTCTTGCCCGCTCGCAAGAGTAAGGAATCCGATAGAGCAAAGGACAGCAATCCCAATTTTCATTTGTGTCCCAATTCGATTTCGTCCGCAAGCTAACAAACCGAGTGGGAGAGGAGAAACAAGCGAGGCTAATTCGGCAGCCTAGCCGATCCTACTCCCAGCACTCTTCCATCGGCCATTTCTTGAACGATGGCGACGATCCTGAGGTTCTGTGATTTCCGTTCTTTGTCACTGACCGTCACATCCCGTGAGAATTCGCGGGACAAATCGACGGTTCCGACTGACACTAGGCTCCTCAAGACTGCAATGTGCTTCAGAGTTCTTCCTCGATTCTCTCCGTTGGTCACATGCGATTCATCACTGTCGTCGGCGATCGCGATCAGGACCCTTCCCGAGCGCGCGGAATTCGAGGGCAGCGGCCCGGCCGCAACGTGCAGGACAATGGCGCTGTTCGCTTCACGATGAATCGAAGAGACAACCACCGGAATCTTTTGAACCTTCGCGGCCCTCTCGACGGCTCGAATCGCCCGGCGCTCGTCACTGCCGACGAACTCAAATTGTCCGTCTACCACCATCTGAGGCGTGTAAACGCTGCCGAGACCAAACAACTCCCCGTAAACACGTTGGCGGTCGCTGAATTCGCGTGAGGAATACGGATCTCTCCATCCTATATCGTTCCAGTAGTCCACGTGCTCGCTTAGAACGATCAATTCGGCGGCCGATACCGGCTGAGATTCATCGAGCTTTCTTAAGAGGGCATCCGCAGGCGGGCAGCTGGAGCACCCCTCTGAGGTAAACAACTCTATAAGAACGGGAGTGCGCGGATTGCCGAACATCGCTGGCTCTTTACCGGCAGCCGAGACTTGTACCCACGAAGACGGAAACGTGCCGAGAAGAGGAATTGCGAGCGCCGCAATCCTTGCAAGTCTGAATTGAGTCATCGTTGCACCCTGCAGATGTCATGTTCTCGGGAAAGATTCATCTCTTCGCGTCCTCCGCCGAAACGACGGTCCGAATAGCCAAGACGTGGCGCACCGAACCCCAAGTTGACCAGCAAACCATTAGACTTTCTTCTGTCAGCAAAGTTACAAGCTCTTCCTTATTTTTCTTCCAGTTCTTCAATGGCAACCTGGTCCGCAACCCGGGACGTGGCCTGCCTCTGACGCCTTTAACATCTTCAACACCCCACTCTTCATCTTCCCATTCCATTGGGAGGCCTTCTCTTGTACGGCCAGTTTTAGTGCGTCATGCATAGCCCTTCCAGATTGCTTTTGACAGATGCAGCAAAACACACGCAGCACCCGTCACCGGCCCAAGTTTTTCGACACCTCCTTGGACGTAGCCCAGCGGGAAACGAGCAAAAGTCGCAACTTCCGACCGCTACAACAATTCCGGAAGTGAGCAAGAGGTGCGAACTGG
>JBPYDQ010000906.1:0-9590 GCA_051986135.1 Terriglobales bacterium
CGATCGAGCAGCGTGTTCGGAAACATTTTGAGCAGATCGCCGGACGGGACCTGCCGCGCCCCGGGCTACTTATGGTGCAGGCACCAATCTTCCATGGCCATGCTTTTTCCATATACCTGGAGACGGAAACCCCGGTCGCGCTCGGCGATCTGGCGCAGGCCCTGACGGGCGAGCATGTGAACGTGACCCGCTTGGCGTCGGAGGCGCCGAGTAACGTGAATGCCGCCGGGCAGGGCGAAATTCTCGTCTCGGTGGGCCGGGACACGAATAACCAGAATGGCTATTGGCTGTGGGCTGCGGCCGACAATTTACGCATCGCTGCTTTGACAGCAGTCGAGACCGCAGAAACCATGTTCGGTTCTCGGCCGCGAGGCAAAATTCAATGAGAATGACACTCGGGACCCTCTTGCTCGTGACCTGCTGGGCCGGTTTGGGATGTGGTTATCACACGGCCGGCCACGTGGTCACAATACCGGAAAGTGTGCACACCATCGCGATTCCTGCCTTTGTCAATACCTCTCAAACTTATCGTGTGGAGCAGATGATGACTGCCGCCGTGATTAGGGAATTCACGACGCGTACGCACTACCGCATTGCCCACGAGCCGGGAGAGGACACGGATGCGACGCTGAGCGGAACCATTACCAGTACCAGCCAGATTCCCACGACCTATGATTCACAGACGGGGCGCACTTCCACCGTACAAATTTCCGTCAGCATGACGGTAATCCTGACGGATCGCAGCGGTAAAGTTTTGTACCAGAACCCGAGTTACGTCTTTCGCGATAACTACCAAGTTCCGCAACAGCTGATCAGTTTTTTTCAGGAAGATACTCCCGCTTTACAGCGACTCTCGCGCGACTTTGCCCACACCCTGGTGAGCGATATTTTGGAGGGCTATTGATGAGGGTGTTCGCGCAAACCGACCGCTTTCTTTCCGATGTCGAGGCGGGCAAACTGCGTCCGGCCTATGTTTTTGTAGGAGATGAAAGCTTCTTCCGCCGGCGCTGCCGGGAAGCGATTCTCGAGCATCTGGTTTCTCCAGAACTGCGCGACTTCAGCGTTTTCGAATTTGATCTGAGCGACACCGATGTTGCCGAAATCCTAGACCGCGCCCGCACGCCTTCGTTAATGGCTCCTTTTCAAGTTTTCTTTGTTCGCGGAGTGAAGACCCTGTTCGGACGCGGCCTGAATGAAGGCAAGCTTCGAGCCATCGAGGAATATTGCAAGGATCCCAATCCCGACGCGCTCTTGATCCTTGTTGCCGATCACATCAGTATTCCCGCGGACATCCGCAAAATGGAAATCACCGACAAAGAACGCTATCAGCGGATCCGGGAAACCTTGGGTCAGTATTGCGGAATTGTCGAGCTGGCGCACGTGGAAGAGGGAGAAGCAGTCCGGTGGCTCACCGATTACGCGAGCGCACGTGATGTCAAGATCGATCTGGATGCCGCCCGCGAACTGGTGGATGCTTTGGGCGGCGACATGATGATGATCTCCAGTGAGTTGGAGAAATTGATTCTCTATGTTGCTGAAAAGAAACGGATCAGGCTCGGCGACGTCGAGTCTATGGTTCTTGCCGCCAAACAACGCAGCTTATACGAGTTGACCGATGCAATCTCGGCCAAAGATCGCGTGCGCGCGCTGGAGACGTTGGGCGCAATTTTGACGGCCGGAGATGGCGATGAGGCAGCCATCGGGCATCTTTATATGCTGGCCAAAACCTTTCGGCAGATGCTGGTGATCACCGAGCGTAATGTGCGCGACACGCGCATGCTTTGGGCCGCGCTCTGGCAAGGTTTCCGAGTGCCACCGTTTGCGGCCGAGGAGATCATCAAACAGGCGCGACGATACAAGTCGAAGCGGGAATTAACCCGCGCGATTCGTCTGATCGCGAAAACTGACCTCGCTCTTCGTTCCAATCCTCCCAGCAAGCGCCTGGTCTTGGAAAAGCTGGTGCTTGACCTCGCCTCCGAGCCCAAGCCGGAAATCAGCGGTTGGCAGCAGGAAGAGTTGCCGGTGTGAAAAGTACCTCCGAGCCTCAGCACAAGGGCCGGTCATTCGTCGTGCGGCGCCGAAATCTGGATCGTGGGCACCTGACCTTTCGAAGCTTGCTGCCCTTACGAGCACACTACCGCCCGAGGTGGCGGAGTTGGATGGAATAAGAAACCTCTCGCCGGTGTTGGCGGCTCACCGACGAAGCCATCTCACGCGCCGGCTGATAACTTGTGATGGGTTTTGGCCTGCGCGATTCCGTACTGGCGAATCTTGTAAAGCAGAGCTTTGTAGCTGATCTTCAGCAAGGCGGCCGCCTGCTTGCGGTTCCAATTAGTCTCATCCAGCGCTTTGGCGATCGCTTCCGCTTCGGCTTCGTCCTTTGCGCTGCGGGCAAGTGACTTTAATCCTCCCGCCTGTTCGTTCGGTTTTGCGGCAGGCAGTTCGAAGCGGGCGCCGCCGCCGTCCACCCTTGGTTGTAGTTCGGCTATGGCCAGATTTTCATCGCCCAGAATCAGATAACGTTTGATGAAATTGTTCAACTCGCGCACGTTCCCGGGCCAGGTGTAGTCCTGGCAGGCTTGGAGCAACGTGGGTGAAAGCGGCAATGAAGCCCGAGCGTAGCGTTCCGATAAGTGGGACATGAAGTGCTTGAGTAGAATCGGGACCTCCTCCTTGCGTTCGCGCAGGGGAGGAAGTTGCAAGGTGAAAGCGTTCAAGCGGTAATAGAGATCTTCACGAAGGCGCTTGGTGGCAAGCGCTTCGGGAATATTGACATTGGTAGCAGCCAATATGCGTACATCGACTTTGACGACAGACCGGCTGCCGAGGCGGGAGAACTGCTGGTCTTGCAAGACGTGAAGCAGCTTTGCTTGCAGCAGTGGCGGCATCTCCCCGATTTCATCGAGCAGAATGGTTCCTTTATTACAGAGCTCGAACTTGCCTGGCTTAGGATGGGTGGCGCCGGTGAATGCGCCGGTCTCATACCCGAACAACTCGCTTTCCAGCAAGTCCGCCGGAACAGCGGCGCAGTTCACCTTCAGAAAAGTGCGATGAGCGCGGGGCGACAGCTTGTGAATCAGGCGGCCCAGAACTTCTTTTCCGGTGCCACTCTCGCCGAGCAGCAGCACGGGGATGTCCACATTGGCGACCAGTGCGGCCTGCGAGCGGATCTTGCGCATCGCTGGGCTGGCGGCGACGAAGAAAACATCGTCGTACAGTTCTTCGATGTCACCCGAGTAGGTCTGCTGATTCGATCCCAGGCACTGATCGATAACCGCATCGAGTTCAGCCTTCTGGAATGGCTTGGTCAGGTAGTCGTGGGCACCAAGACGCATGGCTTGCACGACTTTACGCGTGTCGCTTACGCAAGAGAGCATGACTACTTTGAGGCCGGGCTTCATCTGCCGCAACTGCTCCAAGGTCTGAAGGCCATCAATGCCCGGCATCAGCAGGTCCAACAGGACGAGGTCCGGATTAAGGCCTTTCTCGATTTGCTTGAGGGCTTCTTCGCCCGTAGTCGCAGTCTGGACCTTGTACTCGTCAAGTTCGAGCAGGGTCCGTATGTAGCGCAGCATCCCGGGCTCATCATCAACCAGAAGAATATTGGTATCGTCCCTCATTTTCCTTTTCCCTTAGTCGCCGTCCCAGACCCGGGTTTCAGTGGCATGAGGAAGGAAAACTTGCTTCCTGCCCCAATTTCACTCTCGACCCAAATCTTCCCGCCAAAGCCGTGAACCAGACGGCGCGCGATGGCGAGTCCGAGGCCCATCCCGTCGTTTAGCTTTCCGGTTTGGGGTATGCGGAAGAAGTCATCGAAAACTTCCAGATGGAACTCGGGCGCAATGCCCGGGCCAGTGTCCGAGACGCTAACCTTTACGGAGTTCGGATGAGCCACGTTCTGTCGTCTGCGCTCCTCGATTGCGGTTGGCTTCGGTACGCTGCGGCGCTCCCACATACAAGGTTCGACATGCAACCACACGGTTCCTCCAGCAGGAGTGAACTTGGATGCGTTTTCCACCAAATTCGATAGCACGCGTTGTACTTTGGGAGCGTCGAAGGGAAATAACGGAACTTTGTCGTTGGCGAGAAAATAGAGAGCAAGCCCCCTTTCCTGAAAACGGTTCGACCACAGGGTGCACACTTCTGAGATGCAGTCGTTAACGTTCCCGGTGTCAAACTGCATGCCAAGTTCGCCGGTCTCCAGGATGCTGTAGGTTAGAAAATCCTGGATGAAGTTCTGAAGGCGGTGTCCATTGCTCTGCATGTCGCGCAATACTTCACGCTGACGCTCATTCAGAGAACCAAGCTTCTCACTCTGCAAAAGTTCAATGTAGCCGGACAGAATCGAAAGCGGTGTTTTCAAGTCGTGGGCGGCTGAGGCCAGAGCATTTGTGTAGCGCTGCAGCCGGTCGCGCAGGCGATCGTATTCTTCGGCCAAATTCTCCCGGTATCGGTGGTCAGCGCTCCTCTGGCTGGAACCTGCCTCGGGGCGCAACTCTGCGCTAGAAACGGCGTCACTTTCAGAGTTCCTGGTAGGTTGACACGAATTGTCTGGATTGGCCATTTGGGGGAAAATTGCAGGGAAGGAAAGACGTGTCAACGTTAAGAAAATAGCTGAGTTCCCAAAAAATACTATGACACTGGCCAGTAACTGTCAACGGAAAATGCAACGATTTCGCCTTAGTAAGAAGAAACTTGCACTTTCTCTGTTCGACTAGACGCATCGGGTAACCAATGTAATTAACCTTGTTCTGTCTCTGGAAAACGCTAGACCGCTTACGCAATGCAGGTTGATTGCTGTGGGTAGACATGTTTTTGGCTGGGTCCGCGCGGCGCCGAAAACATCTAGGAGCTTTGGCCCATTAGGTGCGTGTCAAGAGAACTGCCACCTCACGGGGCAGGAGTGTGCGTCATCCGAAAGCCAACCAAGGGTGAACGTCGGAAGTGGGCCCGTCTGCCACTGGCTATTCCTGTATTTGTGAGAAGTCGCGACGATAAAGGCAAGGAGTTCCTGGAGTTTGCTACGGCATTAAACATTAGCGCCAGCGGGGTACTGGTGGCCGTGCGGCGCCTGCTGCCGGTGTCGGCGCAGCTTCTCTTGGAGATTCCCAGTGCTCCTCTGGCAGCTGCTGCTAAATTGCCCAAGGCGTCGCGTACCCTACGTGCTAAATGCGTCAGGGTAACCCATGCTGAAGGCTATTATCTGGTAGGTTTGAAGTTCTCCCGTCCGCTGCTGCCAGATCGCAAGGCGGTAAGGTCCCGGCAGAGGAAAGACGCTTCTACCCATGTGAAAAGATTTTCCATGGACGAAGTGGCCTCTCCGGCGTAGGTAAGAAATTGATTCTTTTCCGCTTTTCGAAACCTGGGATGTTTTATAAGTTTCTGAATCCGTTACGGATAGGACGCAGATAGGTCCTTCCTTCTGGCCTTAATTCTCTGGACTTGGCGCTTCGAGTGCATCCCTGGCAGTGCAGTGGAAACGAGACACTCATGACGACAACAATGGGTCCAGTCAGTTCTCTGGTGCAATCACTCGGCGAGTTTCCTCCCGCCGCAGTGGTTTTTGGCAGGTCTGAGGCCATGCTTGCCCTGCAGAATCGGCTCGAAAAAGTCGCCAGAGCGAACGTTCCCGTGCTCATTCAAGGTGAAAGTGGAACTGGCAAGGACATCATCGCGCGCATGGTTCATGCACAGTCACCCTGGCGTGCAGGGCCTTTTGTGAAGGTTAATTGTCCAGCCATTCCCGGAACCCTTTTGGAGAGTGAACTGTTTGGTTATGAGAGAGGTGCCTTTACCGGCGCGTATGGCACAAAACCTGGCCGGGTAGAAATGGCACATCGCGGCACCCTGTTTCTCGACGAGATTTCCGAACTCGACCTCGGTCTGCAATCGAAACTATTGCAGTTATTACAGGATAGTCAGTTTTGCCGAATCGGGGCACAGGAAGATAAAAAGGTCGAGGTGCGAGTGGTATGCGCCACCAACCGGAAGCTGGAGGAAGAGATCGAAAACGGCACCTTCCGCCATGACCTCTTCTATCGTATCAATGTGATCAATCTGCACCTGCCCCCCTTGCGAGAACGCCGCAGCGATGTCGAAGACCTGGCCAACTTTTTCCTTGAGTATTACAACCGCAAGTACAATTGCCGAGCTCGGGCATTGTCGTCTGAGCTTCTCTCAGTGCTCGAGAAATATCACTGGCCAGGCAATATTCGTGAGCTCGAGAACCTTATCAAGCGTTATGTGATTCTAGGAAATGAAGAAGTTATCAGCAGTGAGGTTGTGAGTCGTGAGCACGAGTACTTTACTCCGGACATACCGATCGATGGGCAGGTGTCGCTTAAGAAAATTACGCGTCAGGCGGTTCGCGAACTGGAGCACAAGGTCATTCTCAAAGTCCTGCAAGCCCATCACTGGAACCGCAAACAAGCAGCCCGGGCCCTGAGCATCAGTTATCGGGCGCTGCTTTATAAAATCCGTGATGCCGGCCTGCCTTCGAACCGCAGTGTGCACGGCCGGTCTCAAGCGAGCGCCAGCACGCATCCCGCCGCAGAAGCATAGGATTTCTCCAACTCTGTGCTTGAGCCCACTAGCGGTCTTTTTTGCCTGACAGAAAATTAGTCGGCGAGATGTTGGCGCGCAGCGCTGGCATCGCCGAAGGTCGGGCTGATCTTGAGCGCGCGCTCAAACTGTTGTTTGGCTAAGTCCGCCTGCTTTGTCTTCTCGTACGCCAGACCGAGGTGGTAATAGAAGGTGGGATCGGGTTTGGGGTTCTTGTCCAGCTTGATCGCCTCCTTGAAGAGATCGATCGCGGAATTATAGGCCCCTTTCTGCATGTAGGCGTAGCCGAGGGTATCGGCCACGTTGGCCGAGTTGGGCATGCCGCGGCGGGCAATTTGCGCCATCGATAGCGCCACGTCCAGATTGCCGCCCTGTTCCAGCATGACGTAAGCGAGATTGTTGCAGGCCAGAGGATTATCGGCCTGAACTTGCAAGGCCTTCTGATACATCTCCTTGGCCTTATCCCAGTCTTTTTTCGATTCGAACAACTCTCCAGTGAGTATGTAGAAGCGAACGTCATTGGGATTAGTTTGCGCCGATGCCTGGTAAGTCGCGATGGCTTGGTCCGCGGAACCGCGAGCCACCTCCACCTGCCCAAGTCTCAGAAGGGCATCCACGTTGTTCTTGTCGAGGTCGATGGCACGCTTGAGCTCAGCTTCCGAGCCGGTAAAGTCCCTCTGCGCAGCCAGCAAGGAGCCAAGAATGTAGTGGAAGTTGCTATTGCTCGGTTGCTTGCGGAGTTGAGCTTCGACTCGAGCAATCGCCTTGTCCGGCTGCTTCTGAGCCAAATACACATTAGAGATCCCCAGCATCGCCTCGGCTGCGTTGCCATCCCGTTCCAGAGCTTGCTCATACAGCTTGACTGCGTCAGCAGGTCGGTTCTGCATGGCTCGCAAGTTTCCCATCTGGATGTACCCGATAGGATTCTGCGGAGCCACCTCTATCGCTTTCTCGAGATCATTTTCCCCGTCGCTTATCCGCTTGCGATTGATTTCCGCTACCGCTCGCAGGTCATAACCGTCGGGCAGGTTGGGCTGGAGACGGATGATCTGGTTAGCGGTATTGCCTAAAGCGTCCCACTCGGCATTACGCATTTCGGCCGCAGCCAGAGCCTTCTGTGCGTCGGTCAAATCGGGCTTGAGCCGCACCGCGTCACGCCATTCGTTTTCGGAGCGGGAAACTTCGCCTATCAGGTTGAATGCGATGCCCAGATGATAATGAGCTACCCCGTTGTCGGGCTCGTTGCGCAGAACCTGTTGCAAAGTGTCGGCGGCATCGCGAGGCTGCCCATCGCGAATCTGGATTTGCCCGCGATACTCCAGGGCTTCGCCATCGTTCGGGTTTGACTTGAGAATCTCTTCGTTTAATTTCTTCGCTTCGGTAGTGCGATTCCGCAAAATCAGCAGCTGGATGTAATTCTTCTTGGTCACCAGGTCGCCGTGATGCTGCTCGAGAACTGAAGAGTACTCGGCGAGAGCTTTGTCCAGGTCGCCGATCATATAGTAGTAGTCTCCAAGCATGCGGTAGGCGTTGGGATTATCCGGGATGTCAGCCTTGGTTTGCTTGAGCAATTGCTCGGCTTCCGCTTTCTTGCCCTGGGCCAAGTACAACCTCGCCAATGAAGCGCGGGGGTCGGGGTTGGTGCGATCCGTTTCCATTGCCTTTCGGAAGGCTTGCTCGGCTTCGGCAAAGCGCGAACGCTGCTGATAAAAGGACCCGAGCGCCAGCTGGGCGCTGGTGTCGTGCGGATTCAAACTGACCGCCTTCTTGAAGCTGACTTCGGCTGCGTCCATCTGATTGGCCTGCAATTCGAGGATGGCAAGGTTCTGATAAAAGTCTCCTCGATCGGGAGTGAGCTGAATTGCTTTGTTCATTTCCTCGAGCGCAGTCGTTAGATCATTCTGGCGAGCCTTGAGATTGGCTTCGATAACGTGGGCTTGACCGCTGTTGGGATTCTTCGATAAGACAGCGTCGATATGCTCCTGGGCAGATTTGTAATCGTGGGAAAGCACGAAAAGATTCGCTAGATCCAGATGCGCGTCGAGATGGTCGGGCGCCAGTCCAACCGTTCGGTCCAGTTCCTCGTAAGCCAAGTTCCAGTCCTGTAACTTTAAGTACGACTGTGCTAGCTGGTAGTGCGCCTCAGTAAAGCGCGGGTCGACCTGCAGCGCGTTGCCAAACTGGATAGCTGCTTCGCGGTACTTACCTTTTTGAAAATAGCGCTGTCCGCTCTCGAAGTACTTTTGCTTGCGCACATTCGGGTCACGCGAGCAACCAAGAAGGCAGGCGGCCAAAAAGATTAATAGAAAAGAGGCACGAATCGAGGCTGAACGAGACATTCCAGAACCTCCCAACCTCAGACTTCCACATCAATAAGTCCGGCCCCGCTACATTTGAGCCGGTGCGAACGAAGCTCTAGGTAAATACTCTACAGCAATTTAATTACCATTAAAAAGGTTCCCAGTGTCACAAAACGGAACCGGAGAATGTTAACGGGGAACATAGCTGTTCAAAAGTGGCACCACTTGCCCGGCCAACGTGAGAAGCCTGTTCTCGGCATCGCCGGAACGCTGCCCGTTTCCGAGAGGTGTTATCAGACGGACGAGGGAACCATCGCTCCGATTCATCCGGATCGCATCGGCAATTAGATAGAATTTCGCCCAATACTCGCTAGCCAATGCGCGGTCATGGGCCTGGTACCAGTACCATACCAGTTTACGGTCATTTCCACGAGCAATTAGGTACCGGGTGGCACGGAAGGATGGCCGGCCCGGTAAGGACAAAGCTACGCGGCCGGACTCGAGCGGCTGCCATCCGGCTCCCGGAAGGCAGTGTTTGGGAGAATGAATGGTGTCGCCAACCCGCTGGCTCGGGAAGTACGCAATAAAAAGATCTATGGGAGCCTCGGCCGCCGCCGTATTTTGATAGACACGAAGAAGAAAATCGCCGGGGCCGAGAACATCCAGAGTCTCCTTGTCAATGCTCACATCCGTGCCCACCCAGGAGCCCAAGTCGTGCGGGAATTCGGA
>JBPYDQ010000907.1:0-3261 GCA_051986135.1 Terriglobales bacterium
CTCAATATTGGCGTTCTCGCCGAGTACGGGCGCTTTGGGCAAGCCAAAGGCTTTGGTGACCGTCAAGTCCAGGTCCCTGTATCCGGGGAGGTTGAACGAATTGCGATGGACACCGGGGAGGGGAGGAAGCGCCGTCCCCGAATTGCTACCAGTAAAGGAAGTGTAGCAATTGTTTGTTTGCGTGGTCGAGCACTGTACGGGGATGGAGAAATACGCGGCGCCGCCATTGGGAAAGTTCGAGTTGGCTACCGTCTTGAAGGCGTTAGTGCTGGTGCTGGTACCCGCGCCTCCCAGGAAGGTGGTGGGGAAGAGCGTGTTATAGCCGCAGTTGCCGCAATACAAGTTGCCACCCACAACGCTGAGTACGGGAGTCCAGGGGAATCCCGAGTGGATGTTGAAGATGCCGCTAAGCCCCCACCCACCAGCCACTTTTTCGAGCCAACCATTGCCGTGGAAGAACACCGGCTGCCATAGTCCGAAAATCTTGAGGGCTTTAACGACGTTGAAGTCGCAGCGCCCGTAATTGAAGCTGGTCGCGAACGGGTACGGCTGCTCTGAATACGGAGCGGAGCTCGTGTCCATGCATTTGGAGAAGGCGAATTGAGAATCGGCCGAGAACTGGCGCGAGAATTGATGGTTGAGCTCGGCGAGCAAGGCGTTGTAATTCGCGCGGCCGACAAAGTTCCAGAAATCGCCGCCGGTTATCTGGGGGTTCTGGGCGTAGCCCAGGGTCGCGGGCACCGCCAGCGGATTCTGATGGAAGAAAGTGTTGCTAGACTTGCTGCCCTGATATCCCAGCGAAGCCACCGTGTGGAAACCCAGATCGTATGCGCCTTCGAGCGAATAATGATAGATAAGCGTGGTGGGCAGGGTTTGCGGGAAAATCTGGACGTTAACAGCGCCCGTGGTGGGCAGTCCGTTAGGGCCGAAAGTTGCAATCGTGTTCGGGTTCGCCGGATAACCGTTGAGGTTGTGGGGATCCGAGGAAACGGCATAAATAACCCCGCAGTTCGGCAGCGGTTGGGCGCAACTCGAGAGGCTTGGAGTGCTCCGGGTCAACGCCGGAAACACGGTTAGCCCGGGATTTTGGACGATATTGGCCGAGTTAGCGATCTGCATGGCGTCATATCCGATACCGAAACCGCCGCGGAACACCAGGCGATTGCCAAAGTCCTGATGGAACAACGTCTTCGGAGTCCAGGCAAAACCGATCTGCGGGCCGAAGTTATTCTTCTGGGCGTCCCAGGCGTTTTGCCTGTGGACCACCAAGCCGGTCAGGTAGTTCGCGCCGGGACCGGGGATCGCGCGGAACATGTTGTTTTGTTTTGAATACAACGGGGCAAAGTAGGACCAGCGCAAGCCCAGATTCACCGTCAGGTTCGGACGGAGCTTCAAATCATCCTGGATGAAGAAGCCCCAGATATTTTGCCGCTGGTCCTGGCGTTGGGTTGAAGGGAATCCGGTGTTCGGGTCGAAGCCGCCATTCTGTTGGCGCGGCGCGTCGTTGAGGAAGTCCCAAATGTTGAAGAAGCGATACTGTGGAACGCCGGAGCCGACGTTCTCTTGCAAGTAAAATAGGCGCGTGACTTCCCCGCCAAACTTAATAGTATGGCGTCCTTGAATTTTGGTAGCCACATCTTTGATGCTATAAGTCCATTGGTTCAGGATGCTGCCGACGTTCGGCCCAAAGGAGTTTATCGTGATACTGCCGGTCTGCTCAATGAAGTCCGTGGGGAGTCCGACCGGAGACTGCGGGTTGGAGTTGATCTCATTCCAGCGCCATCCGGCAGCATTGGCGCGAGCTTCGTTGAGGAAGGTAGGCGAGATGGTGTGGTCCCAGATTACCGCCAACGCTTCATTGAGTTGAATGTGGTGAAAAATGTCGTAGGCGCGGTTGCCATTGAAGTTATCTCTTGACAAGGGAACCCAGTAGATGGTGAAGCTGACGCGGTCCCTCTGAGTGATGTTGGCATCGACGCGGCCACTATACTGATTCGCGGTGAATTGCGTGGGGTTGATGGTGGTGTAGTTCGCGATGTCCGCCACGGTACCGAGGTTCTCGGGACCGCCGCTGCCGTTACCGCCGGTGCCGGGGTTGCTCGGTTTAGTCCAACCGGGATCCTGCGTACCCAGTGGTGACGTCAAGGGCGTGCCTAGGTTCACGCCCTGGCCCGGAATTGTTCTGCAGTTCACTCCTTCCGTCAACCCGGCGGTCGCACAAGTGGCGTTGGGGTTGAGCGTACCAACCACGCTATTGCCCGGGAAGGAAAGATATTTCGCAGCGATGCTTCCCGATGGCGCCAAGGCGGCAAAAGCCGCGGTGTCGAACCAGCCGTTGCCTTGTACGGGCGAGAAGGGCTGACGCTGACCCTCGTAGGTGAAGAACACAAAAACCTTGTTTTTCCAGATCGGGCCACCAACGCTTCCGCCAAACTGCTGGAACTTGTTGTTGTCTCGCGTGACGGCAAGACCTGCGCCGTTGAATCGCTGATAGGCGTTTAGGTTCGGTTGGTGGGTTGTAAAAAAGAGACTTCCGTGGAAGTCGTTAGTACCGCTCTTCGAAATAATCTGAATCTGGGCGCCGGCGAAGCGGCCATCCTCCGCATCGTAGCTATTGGAGACGACTTTTACGCTGTCAATGGAATCTTGGGACGGCGTGATAATCGTTGAGCCGCCCCAGACGGCGCTGGTGGTGCTGATGCCGTCAATGGAAATGCCGTTGGTCTCGGTCTGCTGACCGCTGGCAATGACCTGCGCACCGTTTTCCGTCTTGAAGATCCCGTCGGCTCCGCCCGAAGCCCCTCCGCCGGTCTGGGTGCCGGGGAGGTTGTAGTTGTTGGTGCCGCCTCCTCCCTGCGAGCCATCACCGAATGAGCCGGGAGCCAGCTGCGCGAGCTTCAAAACATCCCGTCCGAAGGACGGCAGGTGCTGAATTTGGTTGGCAGAGATGGTCCCATTCAGTGAGGCGGTCTCCGTGTCTATCAGTGGAGTAGAATCGCCGCTCACTGTGACGCTTTGCGTAACCTCGCCAACTTCAAGCTGAATATTCAAGGCGTTGGTCTGCTCTGCAATGACTCCCACGCGGTCCAGCACCTTCTTCTTGAATCCGGACTTCTCCACCGTCAAGGAGAACTGGCTTGGGGGAAGAGCACTGAAATTGTAGACGCCATTCGCGTCTGTCGTCGCGGTGAGCGTTTGGTTCGTTTGCAGGTTTGTTAGCGTTAAGGTCGCCCCCTCTACGACTGCTCCTAGCGGGTCGGT
>JBPYDQ010000908.1:0-3614 GCA_051986135.1 Terriglobales bacterium
AGGTGTCTTTTCACCTCGCTTGGCTTCCTTGGGCTTTTGGCAGAGCGCACACCATTGGGGGTTTCGATCATAGACCCCACAGTGATCGCATTGGGTATAGATCGTATACGTCCGCATCACCCAAGAATATACATCCTGCCCGATCACCAGTCAAAACATTTCCTGTGCTATATGTTTGAGGTGGACTATCGTGGTAGTCCCAACGGTCAATGTACGGATATCGCCACCTAACGTCCACAACGAAGGTAGCGCGCTTCCGCAGAGAGGAAAACGTTGTAGTCTTGGCTGATGGAAAGTTCTGTTGGGACTGCGGTCTCCACCTTCGAGCGTTTAAGTCTGGTCGCACTCGGTGAGAGACATTGGGCACGAGAGGATGCGCAGTTTCGTCTCAAATTGATTGAACATCCGGCTTTCACGCAGCTAGTCGATGACATCGTACTTGAGTTCGAGAATCCGCTACACCAAGTGTTGCTGGATTTGTTTGTCATGGGCAGCTGTACCGATGGTTGAATTGCGAAGGGTATGGCAGGACACCACCCAGCCAGGGGCTTGGGACTCACCAGTCTATGAAGAATTCATTGTTGCGGTGCGTTCGATCAACACTGGACTGCCTTCGGCCAAGTGCCTTCGGATCCTTGCGTATTATCCGTTTGACTGGGCTGTATCAGCAGCCGACGCGCTGTTGAAATGGGACGCTCGTGACGAGTTTGCAGCGTAAGCGGCTGGTGAACGGCCTCCCTCCGCAAGCCTGGATGTCAGGCTGTGGCGGCAGCCGCGAACGATGGGGAAGCAGTTCCTCGATTCGGTGGATCAGGTGCTGCGCGATGCGCGTGAGGACATCACAGAACCAGGCGAACGGCCGCTCGTCTTCTCAATGATTTACGATAATAGACCAAATATTCAGTGACGAAATCGCCAGGTCTTCGCGGAAGCTGGCGACCGGCAATCGCGACGGCTTCGTAGAGGCTCTCCGCGTCTACGTCGATGCTATGGAGAATGCGGCGACCGACCGTTAATAACGCTGCGTAGGGCCTGAGCCGGTATTGTCTACTTACAGCCTGATAAAACAGGCGTGACAGCTCAGTAGGTGTACGTCCATCAGAGGCCGGAACTTGTATCGTCATCCCCCTTTACGCTCTGCTGCCGGGCCTGAATCTGGTCGCGTTCCCGCGCAAGTTCTCTGCGAAGTTCTTCTTCGGTGGGCAGATACAGCATGTATTTGGAAGCAAACAGCTGCTGGCTCTCGTGCAGAATGGAATAACGAGCGACTACTTCGTCCTTTTCTGCGCACAGGATTAGGCCCACGGTTGGATTGTCGCCCTCTCCGCGTTTGAGTTCATCGAACATGCGGAGGTACATGTCCATCTGGCCTACGTCCTGATGTTCCAGCCGGCCGATTTTGAGATCGACTAACACGAAACATTTCAGCAGGAAGTTATAGAACACGAGGTCGATGAAGAAATGCTGCGATTCGGTGGCGATGCGATACTGACGGGCGACGAATGCGAAGCCCTTGCCTAGTTCGAGGAGAAACAGCTGCAAGTTCTCGATAATCGCGGTTTCCAGATCCGATTCGTGCAGCCGCGCCTCATCGGGGAGAGCCAGGAAATCGAGGACATATGGCTGCTTGATTATGTCGATTGGCTGGCTGACCACTTGGCCCTGTTCGGCCAGAGCTAGCACGCCTTCCTTGTCCCGGCTTTTGAGCAGGCGGGCAAAGAGGAAGCTGTGAATCTGCCGGTCCAGAACCGAGACGCTCCAGCCCGCTTTGTCTGCCTCGATCTCGTAGAATCGTCGTTCAGCCGGGTGATCCACCTTCGAGAGAGCGCGGTAGTGCGTCCAACTCAAGTTAGGGGAGAAGCCCCTCCGTTCTTGTTTCCTTTCCAGGGCTGTCTTCAAGTCGGTCAGAGCCCTGCTGCGGGCGAAGGCCGCCAATTCATCACTTGTCGAGTGATGGATTTCGGGTGCCCGCTCGCTAAATGCTTGATAAAAAAGGCGAAAGTAGCGTAGATTCGTAACCGAATAGCCCCGTCCATATCGTCTCGTTAACCGTTCAGAGAGGTCATTGAGTAAATTCTCGCCGTATTCTGCCCGGTTCTCGCCGCTCTGCAACGCTTCCACGATCTCCCGGCCAATCAGCCAGTAAGCGATCACCATGTTGCTGTTTATCGAGCGGGCCACGTTGGCGCGCGCCTGTTCCAGGATCGACACCACCCGATCCATCAGGCTCCCGTGACTTGCCTGAATCAGGGGATTCGGGACCGATTGAGGCTGAATTTGAGACTTCTTTGGCACTGTTCTCCTTTCCTCACCTCATGGGCCGTGGAACGGCGTCAAAGGCCATCTTTGGCTTGCCCTCTCAATTGCTCGATCTTATTTCCTTCCAGGCATCTGAGGCCTATCGACAGGATGCGCACAAAATTGGGACACAGTGAAATAAGACGCACATAGCAGCCGGACGCAGGGCGACGCAAAATGCTGGCCCGCCTATCGATCAAAGTCTAGCCCGAGCCGATCGTTGACCGCTTCCCTCAAATTCTGCCGCGATCCCAAGTAGCGTTCGGTCGTCTGGATGGAAGCATGGCCTAGCGCCGAAATAATGGGCCCTCCGATAAACCGGCCGCGGCCGTCCAGGCGTCGATCGCGACCTTCACAAATGGCGGGATGGGCACCGTGCGGATCCTCTTTCCCTTGCCCACCAGGTCGACGAACACCCAGCGGCCGTCGCGCTGTTGGATGTGCCTCAACTCGAGGGCCGCGAGCTCGCTCCGGCGGAGGGCGCAGCCCAGAAGCACCGCCAGAATCGCACGGTCCCGTTTTCCTTCGATGGTCTCTATCTCGGGTTGAGCAAGCAGGTCGCGCGCCTGTTCCCGCGTTAGCCAGTTCCCTGCCCTGGCGCCGGATTGGCGGACGCCCTTGAGCGACACAATCCCCTGGGCCACGCTGCGATCGAGCAAATCGTTTTCGGCCGCTTCTGTGGCCAGCTTGCGGATCGCCGACAGCTGCACATTGATGGAAGCCGGAGCCAAACTGGCCGATTCCAGAACGCTCTTGTATTGCTGAACGATCGCTCTGCTCAGCGGCGGTCTGGCTTCGGCCGAGTACCAGGCGAAGAAATCCTTCAATGCCTTCTCGTAGGCGCGCTTGGAGTGCGGGGAGCTGACCGAGTCGATGGCGAGCGCGGCGACGGAGCGCCAATCCCGATATCCGGCCGGAACCGCGACGGCAAGGGCGTTATCCGGCACGCGGCCCCTCCAGCTTGCCCTTTGGGGTTTCCCGAGACCAGTCGAAGCGGAACTGCGCCGGGTCGTGGAGGAAAATCCGACTATATTTGCCAGCCGCGTCCGGCTCGTCCTCCTGGAGCGGGTCGGCGACGCTGCGCACCGGAAAATCCGACATTATTTGCCATCCCCCTGCCGCCGGTACTCCAGCGGACATTTTTACGAGAAGCCGGAGCTGCTCGATCGCATCGGGATGCCATTCTCGCCAAAGGTCGACCAGGATCTCCGGCAGCCAACGCCTCAGGATCTGGGTCCGGTGCACCCGGGCGTGGCAGCCGGCGCTAGGGTTACCAGCCGAGTGTGATCGCCGGGGTGGCGGTGGTGAACGTTTAA
>JBPYDQ010000909.1:0-3680 GCA_051986135.1 Terriglobales bacterium
TGGCGAGAAACAATGCCGATTGGTACCGCCTACTGGAGTTATGTGGCGTGACCGATACGCTGATCGGCGACAACGACGGCGTCTATCATCCGGCGCTTTTCAACGATCGACTCCTGCTGGGACTCAATAGACCTGAAACACAAAGCACCTCTTATTCAACTTTCTGCTTGACCACCAGCCTCAGGGGAATGTCCGGAAGTCCGTTGCAAGTGACGACCCCTTGTAGCCACTCTACGACGCCTTTCTCTGCCCGGCAACCGGACCTGCTTCGGAGTAAGAGATTCTAATTACTAATTACTGAGAAGGATTACTGTCTGTATCCCTGGAACCTGCGAATTGCTTCGCGGCGCCGGCGGGCTCGATTCCACCCGCGCTCGCGCCGGTCGCCGCCGTGCCATCGGCTCACATTCCGGCGGGTTGTGTTCCTCCGTCAAATAATCCAGCATTCTCCTCCGTTGCATCTTGTCCAATATTTCATAATTTCCTAATCGGACCTCCTTATCTTCTATAAAAGTCTGGACGGAGCAGGCGACCCACTGGAACTTTCTGCCCATCACAACGCAATAGCCGCGCTCACTGCCCCACAGATTGCTCGTCCTGTCCGGTTGCTGCTGATTCTGTTTCCCCCTCTCGCGAGCATCATGTGCACCTCCAGGTTTCCGCCTGCGGTCTTGCCTCGAACTGCTTCACAGCTCGCTGCGCTTCAATTTGGTTTCGTTTGTTCATAGCGACTCTGCTTTTCTCGGTGAAAGAAAATTGCTGTCAAGCGGGAGTCGCTACTTTCTACGATCTACTGGGCATCCCCGTCTCGGGAGTGTCGTGCAGTTTGGAACTAGTGCGCGGCTTCTGGCCCGCCAGGCCGTCCCTACGGCAGATATACCCGACGTGCTGACTCGTAAAATGCCGGCCAAAGGCACTACGGAGGCCGGCGCGATTCAGCGCTGTGGCGATTTCTGCATAGCTGCGCCGCGGCGCCATTTTGTGAATCCGGGAAACGGCTTCTTCTGGCGTTTTCAGCGGGCATTCTCCACGTGCAGTCCGCTTTACGCTTAGGCTCGTTATCGTGCCGGAACGCCAGCGAATCTGCACTTCAATCTGCCCCGCTTGGCTGCTCCCATCGACCTGCACCGATTCGATCGCCATCCGCAGTAATTGTTTCCGTTTCTGGTTAGTGGTCGTTTCCGTGTTCCAGATTGCCGGCAGATCGCGGGACAAATCGGTGATTGCCGCCCGCTCCTCGGCTGTCAACTTCCATTCCGAATCACTTTCCGCCTGGGCAAAGGCACGCGCTAGTTCACTCACACGTTCCAGCTTTTCATTCCACCGCCGCTCCAGCTCCGCCGCTACCAAACGGTTCGACGGGTCGACAGAGTCGTATTGCCGCTGAGCCAGCCGTGCCTCGTAGCGCGCCTGTTCCAGTTGCAGCTCACGTTGTCGACGTTGGCTAACGAGCTC
Organism: Terriglobales bacterium; assembly: GCA_051986135.1. Taxonomy (GTDB): domain Bacteria; phylum Acidobacteriota; class Terriglobia; order Terriglobales; family Acidobacteriaceae; genus Gp1-AA122. The sequence continues at coordinate 1,456 of JBPYDQ010000909.1, forward strand.
TTGCTCAATCTGATCTAGCACCTGTGTTGCGACTCGCACATTAACCGGCGAGATGGCCGCCAGGAATGCCTCCACCACGGCCGCATCAATCGGCCGTGAGGTCATACATTGGCAGGATTTTTCTTCCCCGTTTTGATAGCCGTGTACGCAAACGTAGGAGGGCGAACGGCTCTCTTTCACCGACCGGTTCTGGACGCTCATCTTCCGGCCACAAACGCCACAATAGACTATCCCCTGCAGAAGAGCTCTACCTTCCCGTGGCACCCCTCGGTTCTCATCCCGGCCCCAGTTCTGCCGCAACTGTTCCTGGTTCTTCACGAATTCCTCCCAACCGATGTAGGCCGGATGATGTTCGATGATTCTCACGGGCCATTGTGCCACGTTACGCACATGGGTGGATGCTTTGCCTGTCTTCGGCGAACGCCGTTCACTGAAGTACTCGGACCGGCCATATACGTAGGCTCCGGCGTACGCTGGATTGTGCAAAATCCGAACCACGGTACTCAGCGTAGGATCCTTCCAGATCAGCGAACCATATGCTTCCTTGGCGCTCACCCGCGTGGGCAACTTCAGGCCTTGTCGCCTTAGATCACGCACTACGGCTCTAACGACGCCGAGATGACGAAAGGAATCGAAAACGTAACTGAGCCTCTCGCGTACCTGCGTGTCAGGGTCCAGAATCCAGCCGCCATCCGCCGCTAGCACATAACCCACCGGCAGAGGAAACCGCAGCAGCCCCTTCCGAGCCTTATTCCACCGCCCCTCGTACAGCCGAGTACGCAGCGTGAAAAGTTCTGCCTCCGATAATGTGCCCTTGACGCCCAAAAGCAATCGGTCGTTAGGCTCGCGCGGATTGTATACGGCGCTTTCGTCCGCGATGAGCGTGCCGCTGATTCCACAAATCTCGATGAGCCGGTACCAATCGCTGTTGTTGCGTGCCAGTCGCGAGGCCTCCAGCATCAACACGATCCCGACTTTGCCCAGGCCCACTTCTGCTGCCAGTCGCTGGAAGCCGGTACGAAAAGTAGCGGTGCTGCCAGACCGGCCCTGATCCTCGTCGATCACCTCCACGCGACTCGCCGACCAACCCAACTCGATAGCTCGCTCGCGCAGATTATATTGGCGTTCTGTGCTTTCGCGATTCTCCGATACTTGCAACCAGGTAGACTGCCTCACGTAGACAAAGGCCGTCCGCTCCCAATGTGTACTCTGAATTTTTGTGCTGGTCATCGTGGCTCCTCTGCGGCGCGATTCCGGAGGCGACGTCGCACCAGTTGGGTGAACAGAGTCTCGATGGCTGGCGGGATTGGCGCCGAACCGCGCACCTCGGTGCACTGCATGAGTGGCGTTGTGATCTCCGGTGGCGCGATCGATGCGCGAGCTTGTTGGGTTTCATCCGGAGAGCAGCTTTGTCCGCCTATCATTCCTGAGTGAGTGCGTTGACGGATCCGCTGCCAAACCAGCCGAGCCAAAAGGTGGTTCCTCGAGATGAGCTCGGCAATGGCAACCTCGGTCGTCTGGTTTACCTGGTTCGCCGCCCCGTAGTGCGCACTATGACGAGCCCGAGCTTCCGGGGGTTCCCCAGCCTTGCCGTTGGTCGCCGCTACCGGACCAGGAGGTACGCAGGGGTTGAATACGACGCCTCTCTGATGCCGGTCAGGTATCAGCAGCGGCAAGAGCAACTCTCGCCGGTTCGTTACTTGTCGGCGAGACATCGGAGGGGAAAACTCCGTAACTCTCAAGAATATAGCAAAACATTCATACATCGAATTGTTTTTTTATTTAAGGCCGCGTAAGGAGCGACGGTGCTGAATAAAGCGTGCCAGGTCCCGCAGGGCGATTGGAGCCAGTAGCAGGGCATTATCAGCCTCATCTGCCCGAGAATCTATGTCCAATTGCGGGGCGAGGAGATCGGTCGAAGCCCATGGGAGAGCTACGATCGCCCCGAGTCGCAGCCGTATCAATACCCAAGGAACTCGTTGTCTCCAAAAGACGCGCTGTACACGGCCAGACTGGCCGCAGTACGAGCTGTTTTCAGAAACAATCGTTACCGTACATCCGCAGAGCGCAACATACGGTGCTGTCTGTTGATGGCTTAAAGGGCACCATGAGCGAAGCCGAACTACACATCATCCGCGCCCGGCTCGACGGCGGCATCCGCAACAAAGCCGCTCGCGGAGAACTGCGCCGTGGTTTACCCGTTGGCTTCGTATGGGGAGAACGGG
>JBPYDQ010000910.1:0-4454 GCA_051986135.1 Terriglobales bacterium
GAATCACACTCGGAGGATCTGTAGAGAAAAGTGTATTGTTCTCCAGTCCGACTTTCTTTGGAGCGGGAAGGTCTGCGGTTCCAGGTCGAGATCTTGAGAAGGCAACACCAGCCATTCTCCCAGGCACTATCTTAGCTTCTCTTGGTGGTTCTCTGCATTACCATGCGCTTGGGCCCATTACAGTCGTGAGGTTCACTGCATCACCTTTCCCCACGGCATAGTCGCAAATTAGCGAATCACGTTCGCAATCGTAAGCATTGCCCAAACCACGACTATGTCACAGTTTACATCGAGCTAGTTGAAACTTGTGCGATGAGCCGAAAAATGCGATAAAGTGCATGCGTCGTCAAAGCGTTCAAAGTTCAGATACTCGAGAATGAGCAGACATTGGCCGGTTATGGCGATTTCACAACAATTACTTGGAAACTCTCCTTCTGGCTCAGGTCTAGGCGGAGCGGCTTCCGCACCGCCACTCCAAAGCGAATGCGATCGCGGTTGCAATGACAATTAGTGACCACACGAAGTGCACATTCACGTGGAGGATCTGCATGTTCGAGAGCAGGAACGTGGCGCCTCCTGACAAGAACACTGGTCCAGTGATTCCGCAATGCAGCGTACGATTTCTACGCCAGTTGGCAAAGCATCCGATGGCGGCAGCCAGCAAGATAGTTGACGCTGACTCAGGCCGCAGGGGACGGAAGTAGATGCCACCCAGACTCAGCAAAGCCCAGGCCAGAATGGAAGCGAACAGCCAGTAACGAATCGAGGCGGGCGAACTACAGCAGGCTTTCATACCCCAGACTTTTGTGCTCGGTTGTTCGTCCCCCTAGCAGCCCTTATCGTAGCCGATTCGGCAACAGATGACTTGTGATAGAAGATTTCTCCACACCATATTGTAACCATCGCTCTTCCACGCTGAATCTTTGATTTCTCCAAGTGGTCATTCACACTTGAAGTTGCGGACGTAACCTTTCTCTTTCGACGTCTTATTTAGTATTGGCTATAATCCCTGCCATTCTTGCTGCTGCTGATGGGGTGTTCCGAATGATCTGCTGTACACGGTACTGCGCTGCGGAGGCGCAGTTCGACCGTAAGAGGGCTAAGCGTGATTTGGAGCGTTATCGTAGGCGTGGTGCAGACCCGATTACAAGGCTCCTGCTCACAGAACTCCGGAAATGGCCGCTGCAGGGCGTGAGCATTTTGGATGTCGGCGGGGGAATTGGAATCATCGGTATGGAGCTTGCGGATAGTGGTGCAGGCAGCGCCACAGTCGTTGAAGCCTCACCAGCCTATTTCGACGTGGCGCGCAGCGAGATGGAATCGCGATACGGTTCGCGTCCGACTCAATTTGTAGTCGGCGATTTCGCTGCATTAGCACACACACTTCCTAACGCCGACATCGTCACTCTTGATCGCGTTGTCTGTTGTTATCCTGATGCGGAGAAGCTGCTGCGCGGCGCGGCGCAGCGAGCCCGTCGATTGGTCGCGTTCACCTATCCACGGAATCGCTGGTATGTCCGAGCTTTCATTGCGCTTGAAAACTGGTCGCGGCGACTCAGAGGCAATCCGTTTCGGGCATTCGTTCACTCACCAAGGAGTATGTGTGCAGTCTTGGAGGCCTCCGGCTTGGTGCACGCCGCACAACAAGGGACTTCGGTGTGGATAACCGACCTTTATTGCCGGGAAATGGTCCAGTCCTCCAGTCAATCGTAGAAGTCAATTGAGACAAGTTCTAGCTGCCTTAGTGCCTGGTCGAACCGTGCCGGTCGGATGGCTTCCTGCAATGTACGTGCTTAACAGAGGGCGCTTGCCATAAGAATCAGGTTCGCGCTTTGTAAGCCCCATGCGTTTCACGCATTCTGAACGCTACCTGCAGCCCGGAAAGCAGCGTCAGGGCCGCGACAACTTGAATCGCAGCCCGCATTCCGAGTAGGTCGGCAGTAACTCCCGAGATTAGAGCGCCGAGTGCGTAACCAAGATCGCGCCAGAAGCGATAAGCACCCATCGCCGTTGCGCGCCACTCAGGATGGGCCACGTCGCTGATCGCCGCCAGCAGCGTGGGATAGACCATAGCGGTCCCCATGCCCTGTAACAAGGCGCCAATCATCCATGCCGTATAAACCGGCACTCGGACTGTCAGCCAGATTCCGCCGGCCTGCACTACCATGCCACCAGCAATGAGCCACTTTCGTCCCCAACGATCGCTTAAAGGACCGGTAACGAGCTGCAGGATGCCCCAAGCAGCGGGATACACTGCCTTGATCGTGCCAATTGCGGCCACGCCCAACCCGAGGCTGGCGAAAAACAGCGGGTAGATTCCCCAGGACATGCCGTCGTTGAGGTTGTTCACCAGCCCTGCCTGACTGCAAGAAAATAGGTTTCGGTCTTTCCAAGATGTCAGCGCGAAGATTTCCCGCATCGAAGGCTGCCGACGAGGGCCACCTGAATTGCCGTTTGTACCCGACGCGTGGTGCAGCTTTGCTTCAAGGGTGGCATAGTGTCGCGTCTCTTTCGCAAAAAACAATGAGAGCAACAGTCCTGCAAACGCTACGCCGATGCCCAGGTAGAACGGTTGTGGGCGCAGCGCGTAAATCGATGCTATGTAGCCCGTAATCCAGGCGGTAAAGCCAACAGCAAGGTAGCCCGCAAATTCATTCAGCCCTAGCGCAAATCCGCGGCGGTTGGGCCCTACCAGGTCCACCTTCATGATCACCGTCATCGACCAGCACAGGGCTTGGTTGACGCCTAGCAAGACGTTGGCAATAACGAACCAGAACCAATGGTTAGCAAAGATGATGATGAAGGGAACCGGCAGCCCAATCAGCCATCCGAGCACGAGGACTTTCTTGCGGCCGACAGTCTCCGAAACGTGCGCTGCGAACAGGTTGCAAATGGCCTTCGTGACCCCGAAGCTGACGATGAAGGAAACGATTGCTGTCTTGGAAACTAGCCCGAACTCTCTCTCTCCAATGAGCGGCACGACCGTCCGCTCCAATCCGACCATCATCCCCACAAACACATTGATCAGTACGAGAAGAGAGAACTGGCCTAGATTTTCTCGAAGGCCTAATCGAATCGGATTGGTTTCGGTGCCCGCATTCATAAACAACCGTTACGTGGTTTGAACACCGAGGTTGATTGCCCTGATCTTGGCGGCATCGGCGGGCGCCGAGGGTATGTTCTCCAGCATATGGCGTATGAATTCCCGTTCGTCCTCAATTCCAAATACACGGTTGAACCGGCGCTCGAAGCCGATGGTCGAGCTGGCCTTGCCGCTCAATTCACGCCCGCACACTGAGCCGGAGAAGGCTCCCGGCAGCACTTCGACGTAGTCGGGAAGATTTTTGAGTTTCTGTACACTGCGGAAAAGTGAACGGGCACCTGCTTCGGCGCTGGAAGCCAACTCGGTCCGCCCAAGATCGCCGACCATCAGAGTGTGTCCGCTCAGCAGGAACCACGGCTCTGGCCCACGAGTTTTGTCGGTCACCACCAGTGCGATGTGCTCTGGGGTATGGCCGGGAGTGTGCAGGACACGAATGCGCACGTTGCCGAGATCCAGTTCTTCGTTTTCTTTGACGCCACGAAACTGAAATCGGGCTCTCGCGCTGTCGTGCAGTACATAATCAGCGCCAGTGGCTTCGGCCAGGCGGCGGCCACCGGAAACGTGGTCGGCGTGGACGTGAGTATCAATCACATAGCGGATCTGCATGCCGGTCTGCTGTGACATCCGCACGTAAGGTTCAATGTCTTCGAGAGGGTCGCACACGGCGGCCAGGCCCTTACCCCCTCACCCGAAGACGTACGACGCTGCTACCACCGGATCTGTATGCAAGAGTTGACGGAGGATCATGGGTGACACCTCGGTTAGATCGATGAGCACGAGTTAAGCCCTTTGTGACGCTCTTCACCGACTGCAATAACTAACATACGTGCCTCTCCGTTATGGTACTTCCGGCGGCGCCGACGCAACAACGCCGGAGCAGAGCAATTGCAACGGAATGGTAGGCCGCAAGCTCGCGATCAGCGCGCCTTCCATCCGATTCGCAGAAGGGGAAAATACTGCGCGGCGGTCAGGTGTTGAGAACCCACTAGCGGGTTTGCGACAACTGGTCACGAGAGCTGTTGTCCGAATTTCCGGTTACCAAGAAAAGGAAAACATTCGGGTTCCGTCTTCGTATATGTCTACAGGAAGAAGCCCCTATTTCTTGACTGGAATACTTCCTCCCTTCGCGCACTCGGAGGGCTACTGGATTGCGCAGAACGCCGGAAGCTCGGCTCTTTCTGAGAAGAAATTCATCGTAGAGGGAATGAAATGACAACCAGCAGCATCGAAGAGTCGCAGCGCAAAGCGGCAAGAGTCGTGGGATTTTGTTACCTATTTGCAATGGCGCTTGGTGTCTTTGCCGTGTCTTATGTCCGCGGGCATCTCATTGTCCCCGACAATGCTGCAAAAA
>JBPYDQ010000911.1:0-2780 GCA_051986135.1 Terriglobales bacterium
AGAACACTTCTCGATGAGAATTCTTCAGCGTGGGCCCAATTGGCGCCGAGTATACACTCGTTCTATAAAAAACCATTCATCGGCGCTCGATTCTATAGCGCCTCGTCTTGCCGGATAGCTTTGAACATTTCTAGCATCGTTATTGGAAATCTCTCATGGGGGAATGCCCGAGCGATTCGCCAACCGTGGCGGCGATAGAACTCGATCGCTGCTAAATTCGATTGAACGACACGAAGATGCAGTGTTTCATAGCCGCGAGCGATTATTTCAGCCTCCCCTTGCGCGAGCAGGCGCTGGCCTACCCCACATCCCCGGCTTTCGCGAAGCACCCATAAATCATCCAGCCATTCTCCGCTTGTCCGAACCACCCCGATGATTTTCGTGTCCCGTACAGCGACCCAAGAGGAATGCCAGTTCTCCTCATCGACCGGAAGCGGTGGAGGTGCCCAAAGGCCGCCGTAAATCTCATCCACTACTGTTTGGACGACAGCGCGAACGGAATCGCGCTCCTCGGGCTGTGGTCGTCTTATGAGCATGTCGCTTACCAATATAGGCTTTAACGATCGGATTGCTCTTTGAATCCAGATGTTCCACTTCCTGGTTGGCGATACATCGCCATATCGCAAGTTGACCACTGGTCAATTTACGCTATCGCCTGGTTGCGCCAGTTCTAGTCCTGTTCCGCTGGAGGTTGACGCTCAATTCACACTTACAAGCATACTGCTCGTATTCTTTTGCTGCTTGACGGTGAAAAGGATCTGTTTCTTCTCACTCGCGATGTAATTGAAATCGGCCGTTCCACCAACGGGCAGGCGAAGAAGAGCAGGTTGGGCAGCGATTTGTTCACTTGCGAGATCGCGCCCGTCTCGGGCGACTGCAGTCCAGGTGACCGGTTTGTCAGCGTCGGTCAGGCTCACAGCTAGATCCATGTCTTGAGGCGTGATGTTTATAAGGCGAAACCGGTAACGGGTGCTGACTCGCAGTTCCATCGGTGCGGGGTGTGCATCGCCGTTGATCAGGATCGGGTCGCTTAGATAATCCGTCCCGCCGCGGCTGATCAGAATGACCTTGTCTGTTTCTGAATTCAAGGTTTCACCGGGCGGAACAACAATAAGCGGGCCGTAAAGACCATTTGTGAGTTGGTCGACGTCGTGCCAGTGGGTGTGATAGATGAAGGTCCCAGCGCGTGGTGGCGCCATTTCAGCGACAAATGAAGCGCCGGGCGCGATAGGCGCGGTGGTGCCGTGGCTGTCACGGTTCCAACCGGGCACACCATCGAAGTAACTCTCTAGTTCGATGCCGTGCCAGTGGACGGCGGTGGGATTCGGGAGGTGGTTATGCACGTTGATATGTGTCAGCTGATTTTGGGTAAGAATCAACGTCGGCCCCATCTCTGAAACGCTTTCGCCCAGCTTGCGCCCGCGCTCCGCCTCCGTGATCTTGATCTTGCCGTTTACCTGACGGATATCCAAGTCTAACTTGCGCGGATGTTGTGATTTCTTGATCTCCTTTTGTCGGCCCGGGAGGACATTGATCCCGACAACGAGGCCCGACATTCCGGCGCCAGGATCGTCAGCCGTGTGCATCTCGGGAAGCGAAGTAAGCTGGTAGTTAGAGGAATCACGACGCAAGATGTGGAAGAGAAGATGGCAGTGAAAGAGCCAGCGTCCGGGCCGTTGAGGGATCCAGGTGAAGGTTCTCGTTCCACTTCCCAACTGCTCAGTAACGGCGTAACGCTGCTGTGCGGGTGTGAAGATGGTGTCGGTGTCACCGTCACCGGTGCTGTCGATACGGAAGTAGGCACCGTGCAGGTGCATGGGATGAGGCATGCCACTGCCGCTGATCCATCGCCATTTCACCTCTTCGCCGACGTGATATTCAAGACGCTCAGTCCACGGCCAGGATTTACCGTTTACAGACAACACCTGTTTTACGCCCGCCTCGAAACGCTTTTCCGGGTGAATGAGGACCATCCAGTATCCAAGCACGAACACGCGGTCGTTTGCATGAGCGCCGGGCGGATCCACAATAAAAGCGCCGGTCAACTGCGATACTTCTGCTACACGGCTGAAGAGGGGTTTGTCCTGCAGATTGGCCCAATACTCGTATGTGCCAGCCGGACCGCTCTGAAAATCGAACTGTTGAGACGCGCCCGGTTCAATTCTGACCGAACTCTTTCCCGAGCCCTCACCAAAGCCATGCACATACAAAGCTTTTCCATAAAGATTCTTCACTGACACATGCAACTCCGTCCCCTGGGGCACACGGATGAGTGGGCCTGGATTGGTGAGGGGACCGCCCTCTTCCCCAAAAACCGGCACTTGCAATGACGGCTCGTGGCCATCTGCTTCGGGATACCATGTGCCTTGTGCCATTACGAGGCGAAGAGTTAAGACACCCTTCTCCAGTCTTCCCGCAGCCGTGCGGTTGTCGTTGGCTTGGATCGTTTGGGCCTGAGTTGCTTGGAACGAGTTGTTTGTCGAAATTGGGCCGGGAAGCGTACCAAGCTGCGCCGCAGTAACCGGGAGTAGCAACAAGCAGCATACCTTCGGACTGAAGGTCATCGTAACTCCGGGATTCGGAGGATTCGTCTGCGTCCCAGAGTGTATCGTGTGCGTCAAGTGGTGTTAAATCGTAGTTCCCTATCGCAAATGCGTCGGCGCCGTGCAGCCGGGTAAGTCCACAATTGTGTCTCGCCGAGGCATTTGCGATAGGGAGATTTGGAGGAAGCCGCTGGCGTTTGCGGCGGACGCGGGGGAGCTATGGGTTTTGCATGGGCG
>JBPYDQ010000912.1:0-4207 GCA_051986135.1 Terriglobales bacterium
CGGATTTAATCGTGGTCGCGAGAGTTTCGGCAATCGAGATGCGGGAGTCGAACCCGGCCTTGATCTGAGGCAGCCACACGGCCATGGTCACAGCAAAAATTCCGACGCCCATGGCGACGGTAACTACAAACACTAGGCTGGCCGTAGCCATGCGCTGTAGCGTGCTTGGCCGGTTCTGCGCCCGGAAATAGGTTTCAACCACAGCGAGGGGTATTAGGTACTGGCCAAACGACATGAACGTGGGGAACGGTCCGGTGAAGGTAGTCGGATCGAAACCGACCGGGCGTTGAAAGATGAGGAGCGTCAGGAAAAACACCAGGCGGTAGAACCACGCGGCACTTACCACAAGAAATAGACGAAGCGCCCAGCGGCGATGCGCCGTGAAATCGCGCGCCAACACATAGCGCAGCGCCATGGCGGCACAGAGCCAGATGAGGACCGCGCTGAGGCTACCACCTATGTGTTGAGAAAGGTCGCCCGCGCTACCACGAAACCAAGTCATATAAAGACCGGCCATGCCCGTGGTGGCAGCCGTCAGCATATAGATGCGCCCATTCCAGCGATGGAAAACAGGAAAGCGGCCTCGGACTTGTGGAACCAGCTGAACCGCCCCCGCCAACATGACGACGACGGCCGCAGCAAGATGCACGGCTACGGCGAGATTACCCACCCTGTCGCCAGGGATGTAACCGTGAGTGATGAACTTGCTCCATGCACGGTGATCGCCGCGCACAGCTGCCATACCGTAGAAGGACGCGACAGCAAACGCAAACAGTAATTGGCCGATGACGGTCACTACAAACCAGAACCGAGCAGATGCTTTCAAGACTCTATCCGCGGCGGAATCCAGATTTAATGCGTCGGTCGTCCAAAGAGTGGTACTCATATTGCTTCTCCTCGCGCGAAAAATTGAACTCAACGCCAGCGATTACGCCGGCCCTCGGTGGGGTCAGAATCTCGCACACTGTTATAGTTAACTATAACACTACTGCACATGTCAAGCTTTTCTTTTTTTCTTGCCCCGCCACTCTAAATAGGACGAAGGGCTCCCTACCCCTGGCGAAACAGCATCAATCGGGAGTTTCGGGTGTCCTTAACGAAAACCCCTGGCCGGTACCCTGGTTACAGCCACCGCGTACCGTGCCTCCAAGACAGCAACGCGCAACCGACTAACGGCCAAGCTCGCGAGCGTCTGATCGCTGCCGGTCTTGTCCGCCCAGGACCTAAGCCGCTACTGGTTGCGATCGCGCTCGGTGATCCGCGGGGTGCACAGGCGGTTGCGATTTTCGGTTCGCGCGATGCATGCACCAGTGCTCTTTCGCCGGTCGAGTGTGAAGCTGAACTCTCTTTCCAGTATGCGGCAGCCCCTTGCGGGCTTGCGGCGCCAGAACTAAGCGCGGGATGCCGTTCTCGATCGCATGCACATCATTCAGGTAACGCCCAGTGTTCTTGTGCAGGCGCGCACACTAGTTCGTCGCCATCGTTTTGGAATCGGACTACAGGCTCTTGATGCACACGTGGCATGTTGTGACGCGGTTCGGGCACAGGTCGGCGCCCAAACTGGAAAGCACAATCCGTGAGCTCCAAGAGGATCATGTCGGACAATAGGAACTCGTTGCGGTTGTTAACCGCAGGTTTAAGGTGGAAATTCCAGCCGAGTCGCATGGTGGCCGCCTCTTTCGACCGAGAATAAATGACGGATTTACGCCGCCCTGCGAGTTGACAACGTCTTGAAGTTCGACCGCGTAACGAGCCTGAGAGGTGCCGAGCCGGGCGAGTTGCGCGAACAGGGTGAAAATCCACAAGATCGGTGTGAATGAGGCCACAATAGAATACGGGGCGCGTTCCGTTAAATTAGGGGCCAGTACTCTATCTTCCTCCTTTATGTGGGTGCCCGACGGTTCGCTTGCGGGGACTGCTTGAAAACGCCCAACCCAACTGAACCTAAGCTCCCTCCGCGACAAGCGCCCCACGGGTTATCGGTCTTCCGCACCCCAGTGACGATAACTTGATACATTCAGGGGTCTCCAGTGTAGCGGGCGCATGATGCGAGCAGGACAAGCAAAAGCTTAGTGCGGATCGGCCTTGGGTTCCCTCGGGGGAGGGGGCAGCTAGGGCCGCCTTTTTGCGTTCGCATAGGTGGCAACATGCGCCAACATGTGCAGATCTTCCGATTAGGGAATGTGTGTCAAACCCGATTGGAGAAAATCAGCTCACACCTGTGTCGATTTCCCCAGGACTCCCGAAAATGAGGCGTTTAGGCCGAGCCTCGGAAGTTGTCGGAAACCCGAGGTTCAGCCTGCTGCCTAGGTCTTCTAAAGTACCGGGACAGGATTTACCCGGGAATTCTCAAATTGCCGGGAAGGAGATTCTAGGCTCAGCAATCTTTTGTACAGCGTGCAAACTAATAATTTTCGGTGTAAGCTTGCCGAACGTCGGATAAGCAGTCGTGAAAGATCCTTACACAGTTTTGCGTCAGAAAGAGCAGGACATCGCTCGGGTCCAAAAGGAAATCCAGGCGCTGCTCGACGTGATTCCACTGCTTACAGATAGCGTACCCTCTTCTTGGGCCGAACCTAAGATCCAGTCACAGGCGCCTCAGGCAAGTCCAGTGGACAACGGATTGGAAACAGGTTCTCCGTCAAGAAGTGCGCAGACGTGAGCGGCGAGTCCACGGCGAGCTTCGATGCCCGGGCTTGGTGAGTTGCGTGCGTCAGAGCTGGGCGAACAAAAGGAGAATACGCTAGGAAGGACTTTCGTGGACTAATGCCACAAACGAATGCTTGGCACCATGGCTGGAAACGCGGAAGGATTATGCGCTGCATGTGATTTCCACATGTTTGTAAACGCATAAGAAGAAAAGGAAAGCGGAAGGTTAAATTAACCTTCACACGGATCTGCGACAGCCGCCGCCACCTGTAACGCCCAGCGCTTGGACTCCGCTGTCCAGGCGGCGAATGATCTTAGGATGTTGTCAGATCGCTCCAACTCCACGCCGATTTTGTGACCACCAGGACCTTACGATGGCGAATCAATGATTTCGCGATACCCGGAAAGGATAGACCAGTGGCGAGCTTCCGAATACGCGCAATAGCGGCAACGCGCTCCTCCCGACTGGGTTTCCCGTTTCACGGGCACCAAATTGGCGACAGGCGCTCCATGTTTTGGAAATGGTGATCTCTTCGCTCGCCTCCACCGTTTCTTAGTAGTTCGGACGAGTGCGCCTTTGCCTCGCAAGCGCCGAGAGTGTGGTTAGCCTGCAATGTTGCCATGAGGCGTATCCTACGATGCGACGAGTTTACGACCTGTTTACTTGAGGTCACATTAGGGGTCAACTATTTAAGAGTTCCCCCGGAGACCAGCCGGGCTACTGGTCACCTGTCCTACGACATCCATGCTTAGCGGCAACAATCTTCACTCTGCGGACCCAGCTTCGAGAAGCTTATCGCCACGGAACCCGGTCCACGACAGATCAAAGCCCCTTTACTCCCCCTCTATTGCAACTGTGATTCTGGCGTGCGTTCGCAATATCTCGCCAAGAAGAAAAAGATCGGTCAGTAGGGCCCGCAGATGGCTGGAAGCATTTAGGTTGTCGATCAGCTGAGAACTGATCGAAGGCTGCGCGAGCACCAAGTCAATAGCGGCCAAGGAGTCGCCCGTGTCCCGCTCGAGCGTTGAACAAAATGCATTGTATTTCTCGGCCGGTTCGAGTTCGTTGCGGCTTATCGCTTGTCTCGAACTTTCCGCCAATCCGATGAGTGCTTCACTTGCTCGCTGGAGATGGGTTCGAACTTCTAGACCGACCGAACTGCCCTCATCGCTTGCTAAGCCTTGGGCCGCATAGCCAAGCAGAAACTCGTAACACTCCTCGATGACATCACAGCGCTCGAGAAACTCAATCGCCATTGGCAGCGCCCCTGTGTTTTGACAACCCTGCGACAACCCATCTCGTGGGGTCGTGTTCCTGCAAATAAAACTCACGGCTCAGCGAGCCGACAACCATCGATGCAGTTATCGGCAGCTTCTCTGGCCGGATGGCAAAATACACATGAGCGATTATCAGCGTGATGAACCCCACCCCAGCAAGCCCATGCAACACGTACATCATTCCCCAAGTCATGTCGCTGAACAGATAAGGGTTGCGCGGGAAAAATACAGTTCGTACGCGGAACATCATGCACACGCCGGTGACAACTACCACCAAGCC
>JBPYDQ010000913.1:0-4516 GCA_051986135.1 Terriglobales bacterium
ACGCGAATTCTCCGCCTCGACAATTGAGTTGCGGACGAATACCACGCAACCCCCCATCGGGCGACATAGCTGGCGCGCCCGCCGTCTCCACCTTGTAATAATCCGTCAGTTGGACCGGCCTGCCGGCCGCAGAAGCCCTTCCGATTGACAGAAGCAGGATCCACGCGCCCGGGTTTTTCATGCGCGCGATTATACCGGAATCGTGCTGTGACCGTTCGGACGCAACCACTGGGGTGTCGGAACGACAGCCTTCGTTGGCGCGACTCCGTGCGTCTGCACCACGACAAACCGCCGCCGTGACGTTCACTAGACCCTTGAGGGCGAAGCCCGAAAAAAAGATTGTCGATCTTCAGGCGGCTAGGCCCAACTCCTGAAAGACGCCTCGCATGCCGGCGCGGATGCTCTCGTAGTGGCGGTCGAGGTTGCTTGGATTCTGTGCTCCCTGAGCGGGATGTGTTTCCATCGAGGCGGCAAGCAGTGGCTTGATCACCTTATCCCGGAGAACCAGCAACGCGGCCATTGCCTTGATGCCTGCGGAGGTCGGCTCATAGGTTCGTGTTTTGCCAACCCGTCGGACCATCTCTTTGCCGCGTAGCTTTTTCAGGTCGTAGGCTGCTTGGCGGGCGTGGTAGTGGGGTTCGTCACGTTCGCCACAGTCCCGTACGCGGGCGGCCAACTGCGAGGCCGTGAACCCTCCTGGTGAGGCTGACAGGGCGATGACGGCTTCCGTGACGTGGCGCATACGTGCTTTGTTGAAATCGATTCCGCCGACTTTGGTCTTGCCGAGTTGCGATGGCGCGGGGAGCTGTTCCAGAGTCTCGTCGCTGATGAAGCATTGGTCTATGCAACTCAGAGCTTTGGTGAACCTCTCCAGGATGCCGCACAACTCGGTCACGATGCCAGGAAATCTTTCCAGTGCACGGCCGCAATGCAGTTCGGCGGTATCGTGGGCAACGGCCTCGATGCGGAGTACGCGTTCGCCTTTGGTATAGATCTGCAACGTCAGTCTGCCGCAGTGCAGCTTGAAGATGGTTAGATCATACGTAGGTCTCTCGACCGCGACCTCCCATTCCGCCGATCTGCCCTTTCGCTTTCGGTACTTGGGACGGTGTTTATAGCCCAGGATGGTCTTGATGGTTTTCAGGCCCAGCGGCGCGCGGCTGCGGTCAATCAGGGCCTGGAATACTTGCTCCATCCGTCCGCCGATTTTGAACAGCAGGTTCCGGCTGTATTCGATTTGGAAGTTCGAGTATTGATATCCAAACCCGCTTCGCTCCTGCTCCTCCAGATCCAGTGCGAAGCACAAGCAGGTCGAGTAAATCCAACGCTCGCAGGCCTGGCTCAACCGCCCTATCGCCGATTCCTCGGACAAGGTGTCTGCGATCTTTGCCAGACCTGCGGCGTCAGAAATATTGGTAAAACAATTCCCCTCCTTGCTGAAGTGGATGCCAGCCTTGGTTGCTTGGCAAGCCACGTATTCATGACCGTTCAGCATCACCTGCGCCGGAAACGGGGGATGGCCGCTCACCTTGATCGCGATGTGCCCCCAGTCCGGATCCAGGATGTGGAAGGAATAGTGGTTGACGTAGGGCATTGGCTTCTTCGGTTCGATGTGGTGGTTCCTTCCCACATCCCATACGCGCGCCTGTGCGCGGCCCACCAGGATCAGAAACAGTCCCTGCTTGACCTTGGTCGTCTTTAAATGTTCTTCCGCAATATCATGCTTGCGTTCGCCGGCCCCACAGTGGATCACGGGAATCTGGTGGGCTTTGGCATATCCACGGACGCGGCGGCTGAAGCGGCCCGCCAAGCGCATCAGGTGGTTGTTGTCGAGGGTCTCGTCAGAGCCGGTTAGACGCCGCCACCACAAACGGAAACCGGCGGGATCGTGGCCCATGCGATAGTAGCCATTCAGTACGATACGATCGACGCAATCATAGTTGCCAGCCAGAAGGTCCCGGTAAATGCCGCTCAACTCGTCCGCCATGCAATGAAATTACACGTACCCTCCAGGTTTTTCAATCGGCTCGGGGCTTGGTTGGCTGACCGCTGATCGCTGACCGCTGATCGCTGGCTGCCCGTAGGGCCACTTTTTCGCGGCGCAGTCCGCGAAAAAGCGTAGTTTCTAGCCCAGCCGAAACTGAGAATTGATCTCTCAGAAATTCTCATGCAGCAAGCAGTTCGAGAACCCTCTGGATGGCGTGATCGGCCCGGTAATAGGCCGTTTCGACTTTGCTTTTAGGCCGGAAGGCTTCATTCGGCCGGTGGTCGAACAGGGAATGTGCCAACGGTCCGCAGACGCGCTTGTGGAACAGGATAAACATGAGGGCGGCTTTGACGCCCTTATCGCTCAGTCGGTAACGGTAGCTGCGTCCGATACGTGCGAGGAGTCCGTGGGCTTTCAGCTTGCGGAGATCGTAGCGAAGCTGATTGAGGGTGTAGGTGGCGGGGGTCAGATTGAAGGTGGCGAGCGTGGTTTGGTGGATGTCGCCGCACCGCCAATCATTCAGCTGCGCGCCGCCGTGCAGCAGAACTTCCATCAGCCGCATCACCCTGGTGTCGTGAATTTTGATGCCGGCGACTTTGGTCTTGCCGGCCATCACCGGCAAAGCCATCCGTTGAAACAGGGGAAAATCGACGTGCACATTCAGGGACTGCGCTTCAAAGCCGGCGAAGCGGTCGGTGATGGCGACGAGCCTCTGGCGCAGACATTGCAAATTCTTCAGACCCTTGTTGAGGCCAAGGTCCTTCATGCGGTTGACGCAGACCTCTACCCGTAGGAAGGTGCGGAATTTCTCGTACATACGCCCCACGAGGTTCTTGCAGTAGATGCGAAGAACATGATGGCCATGGTCGAGTTTTTCGAGCACGCTGTAGAGCTTGC
Organism: Terriglobales bacterium; assembly: GCA_051986135.1. GTDB lineage: Bacteria > Acidobacteriota > Terriglobia > Terriglobales > Acidobacteriaceae > Gp1-AA122. The sequence continues at coordinate 2,885 of JBPYDQ010000913.1, forward strand.
CGCGTAGCCGTTTGGTGATGCGCACCCCGAAGATATAGGCCACCTTGTCGGCGGCCAAGCGGAACAGGCCCATTTCACAGGAGTGCTCGAAGATCTTGTGAATGGGGAAGTGTTGCTTGAAAATGAAGTTGCGGCAGTATTCGATCTGGTTGATGGAGTAGTCCCGGCGCAGGTTGACGGCCTTGCGATCCTTTTCGGAAAACTTGGGAGTGAGCAGCCAGCTCCAGTAATTCAATCGTTTCTCGATGATGCCGGCGCTGAGCCGGTCGGCAGCTGCCTGTAAGGCCTCGGGGTCGGCAGTTGCCAGGAACGCGTTGTCGTCCTTGCGAAACGACACTTGCTGGCGGCGGAGTTCGATCTCAATGAAGTTGTGACCATTCAGATAGTAGGTGGTCTGAAACGGAAGATAGGTGGCCACGCACAGGGCCAAAGGGCCAATCACCGGATCGCGAATGTAGAAGTAGTAGTGCAGGAAGCGTGATGGAACGCGCCGGATGATGCGATAGTTCGGATCGTCGGTGGGAAACTTGGGCATCTTCGAGGTGAAGGTGCTGCCCATTTCCATGCTGGTGAAGATGCAGTAGACCCCGTGTTGACCGCGGCGCTCCATGCGTTGCAGATGGGGCCGGACCAAGTCTTCCTTGCTCATACCCTTCTCCGCCTTCAGGATGGGGATTTTGTGATTGCGGGCGTAGCCCTCCACCCATCCGCGGTATTCCAAGGTGCGCTTGGCCAGGACTTGCGGGGTGATGGGATACAGGCCGTGCACCTCGCGGAAGAAATGGACGATGTGTTCGGGGCGCGTCAGCAGGGGCAAGTATCCCTGGATGACGATCCGGTCCAAACAGTGATATACAAAGACCAGGAAGCGTTGAAAAAGCTTCGCGAAGGTTTCCATCGGTCGCCTCCTCAGAGGGTTTGGCTCGTTACCAAAATCATCTGTCCGGGCGACCGATGGAATCAATCCAGCCCGAGCCAGCCCTGGCGTTCTTTGCGTCTTGGCGACTTGGCGAGAAACCAAAAGAGGCGGCGATGACCGAGAATGCCATTGCCAAGGAGATCGTCGACGCTGCCTTCCGCATTCATACCACGCTTGGTCCGGGTCTGCTGGAATCGGTTTATCAAACGGTCTTGGCGTATGAGTTGGGCCACCGGGGTCTCCACGCGGTGAGCCGGCAGGCGATCCCGGTGGTATATGAGAATGTCCGGATCGACACGGGATTCCGGGCCGACTTGGTCGTCGAAGACAAGGTCATTGTGGAGATCAAATCGGTGGAGTGCTTGGCCCCGGTCCACAAAAAGCAACTCCTGACGTATCTCCGGCTTGCCGATAAGCGGCTTGGCTTGCTGATCAATTTTCACGTGCCGCTGATCAAAGACGGCATCACGCGAATCGTCAATGGACTGGAAGACGATGATCACGCTAAGCCGTCAAGCCGCAAAGAGCCGCTGTAATCTGCGTCGGCCTCTCCTTGGGATTTCAAGGGCGCAGCCCTTGGCTATCACTAGGGCGCCGATCACTTAACGCTTTGCGACTGCTCGCCGCGATGTAGCGGACTGATCGGCCCTCTCGCCAACCGCAAATTGAAACCCCTATTCGGGGAGGTGCTGATGGCGATGGCGCTTGACCGC
>JBPYDQ010000914.1:0-3844 GCA_051986135.1 Terriglobales bacterium
ACGCGAATCTGACTTTGCAGAAGGCGAAGATTCAGCTATTACGCAATACGGGAGAACTGGAGCAGTGGGCGCTGGCGGGAAAATAAGCTTATGTCGCTCGGGACCCGTGGGCCAAGTCGACGAGGAATTCGAAATGTCTCGAGCGCTCGTGTCAACTATCTCCGCCGGGGATAATCGCCTAACTGCTACGCCCTGACATTTCGAACACTCAGCTGCCCGATCCGGCCGCTCTACTCGAAGCAGGAACAACCTGCCGATCAGGGCTCTGTCCGCTGTTCCGGTTCTCTGCTCACTTCCGAATCCCGAGATTGGCAGCAGGATTCCGCCCTGTGATCTGACGAGGACAGCGCGATTGGGATTTCCAGGGGATCGATTCGTAACCATCCAGGACGACATACCGTCTAACCGGGTCATTCAGATAGAAGGTTACTGACGTATCTAACGGCTGCCGTGCCGGCTCCGCCTGCTGCGCCAAACTACCTCCGGATGCAGCCATTAGCCATTCAGCGGAAATGGCGCCCCTCGTCGGCGGGAGCGCATCCTATACTTGATGAAAAGGTTGCGAGCGAACCCCAATCCTAACCAGAGGAATGTTCCGTCTGCTCAGGGCGAATGTTAGTATTGTGTGATCAACTCTATGCCATTGAAAACATTGTTTCTGAATCCCCCGTCCTTCGAAAATTTCGACGGAGGCGCCGGTTCTCGCTGGCCGGCCACGCGCGAGATTGAGTCGTACTGGTACCCAGTCTGGCTGGCTTATCCCACAGGCATGTTGGAAGGCGCGCGTTTGCTCGATGCCCCCCCGCACTACGTTTCCGCCGAAGAAACCATCAACATCGCCAAAGATTATGAGTTCCTGGTTTTGTTCACCAGTACACCTGGATTTCCCGGCGACATCCGCCTGGCCCAGCGAGTCAAGCAGGCGAATCGGAATATCAAAATCGCCTTCGTCGGCCCGCATGTCTCGGTGCTTCCGGAAAGGTCTCTGCGAGAGTGTTCCGCGATAGATTTCGTGTGTCGCAAGGAATTCGATTACGCCGTGGTGGACTACGCCAAAGGGAAGCCACTTGACCAGATCGCCGGAGTTTCTTACCTCGACGACGGCAAGATCGTCCACAATATGGATGCGCCGCAGATTCAAGACCTGGATGCGCTTCCGCATGTAACCGAGGTTTATAAGCGCGATTTGGACGTCACCCGCTACAACGTTCCATTTCTGCTGCATCCCTACGTCTCGCTTTATACGACTCGTGGCTGCCCGGCGCAGTGCACCTTCTGCCTATGGCCGCAAACGCTCAGCGGGCATCCATGGCGGAAACGCTCCACCGATGACGTCGCGCGCGAGATGGCTAGTGCAAAACATTACTGGCCCAACGTCAAAGAATTCTTCTTCGATGACGACACCTTCAACATCCAGAAGGCTCGTACCATCGAACTGTGTTCGAAACTGAAGCCCCTAGGGCTCACCTGGTCGTGCACCTCGCGAGTAACCACCGATTTTGAAACGCTCAAGGCGATGAAGGAAGCGGGCTGCCGTCTCCTCATCGTGGGCTACGAGTCGGGAGACCAGCAGATTCTGAAGAACATCAAGAAGGGTGCAACCATCGAGCGGGCCCGGCAATTCACTAAAGATTGCCACAAACTGGGGCTCGTCATTCATGGCGATTTCATTCTCGGGCTGCCGGGCGAGACGCGCCAAACCATCAACAACACCATCGCCTTTGCCAAGGAACTGGATGTCGAAACCATCCAGGTGTCTGTGGCCCATGCGTATCCGGGCACCGAACTCTACGACTACGCCATGAAGAATGGTTTCATGGTTAGCACCAGCAAGATGGTCGACGAAGGTGGTCATCAGTTGGCCCACATCGAGTACCCGGGTTTGCCGGCCGACGAAATCCTCGCTGCCGTGCACCGCTTCTATGACGAATATTACTTCCGTCCCAGAGCCGTGTTCCGCATCCTGAGAAAAGCAGCCTTTAACGGCCAGGAGCGCAAACGCCTCTACAAGGAAGCGAAAACCTTCCTGAAGGTGCGCGCCATGCGCAACAAGCTGGTCAAGCACAGGGCGGTAGACTCAGATGGCACTACCCCTCGCTCCGAGTCCGCCCCCAAACCCTGGGAACAGACGGTTTGAGCTACCCGAAATACCTGGTAATGGCCGGCGTTACGCTGTTTTCAGCTATTGGCGACACTTTGCTCTCGCGGGGCATGAAAGAACTGGGAAATGTGTCCCTGAACCAATTTTCCCGTGTGCTCCTGGCCATCTCCAATCCTTGGGTGGCTATCGGTATTGTGTTTCTGATTTCATTTTTTGCCTGCTACGCCACCGCGCTTTCCTGGGCAGATCTTACTTACGTGCTTCCCGCGACCTCAATCGGCTACGTCATCCTGGCGCTCATTGCCAAGTACGGCTTGCACGAACACGTTTCGACCGCGCGCTGGATCGGAATCGCTCTCATCAGCATGGGTGTCGGTGCGGTGGCCGGTGGCCCCGAATTAACCCACCATCAGCGCCATTCCGAACGCCGTGAGGACAGAGCCCAGCCGGTATGTGTAGGAGGCTCGCGGTGAAGAATCTCTACACGTGGTGCGCCATACTCGCCGTGGTTTTAGCTTCCACCAGTGGCGATGTCTTGCTTTCGCACGCCATGAAAAAGGTAGGTGACGTTGGCCGACTGCGCCGCCGCAATGGCTGGTTGTTTCTAATGCGCCGCATTCTCGGTACCCGGACGTTTCTTCTAGGTCTGGTCTCGATGGCCCTCGCCTTTTACTGCTTGCTGTTTGCATTGTCGTGGAATGATGTGAGCCTGGTAGGTCCCGCCGCCGCTTCCCTCACCTTCGTAGCCAACGCGTTTGCCGCCCGAATCTTCCTACACGAAAATGTGGACCGCCGCCGCTGGATGGCTGCCTTGTTCGTCGCAGGGGGCGTATTTCTGCTCGCCATTTAATTTGTTCTTGGTCCCGGAGAGAGGGCGGCAGGTCTTAGCCTAGGTTTGACAATTTCCGCTGGCCCGATGCCGTGGTTTTCCGCGCAGTGGCCGCGAAAGGAGAAGCTACAGGTGATCCGAAAATCGCTGCGGCACTCGTAACCATTATCTGTCCGGACGCTGCCTATTGCGGCTTATCGTCGTAACGTGACTAACGCCGAGGCCATGCTTTGGACCTACGAACGCAGATGAAACAAACAGCCGTTGGCGCAGCCGTGGTGGGCGCTGAAGCAAGGGTGTAGCGAGAAAGAGGCTACGTCACTTTTAACGGCACACCGAAGAAACGCAACATCGGCAAGTTGTTGCCACTCTCTTGATTATGTAGGCGGTTCGATCCCTGGTGTTCTGATCGGCCGTCATCCGTGTATCAATTGCTTCGATACTCAGCCGATGGATGCTTGTGACATTTGCCACCCAACGGCTGGTGGTTCAAATCCCATCCTGTAGCCGACTTTTTTGACTAGTGGTAATGTGTTGTAGATTCTCCATACACCGTCTGAGAGTCTTTGGCTCCGGCCAGGCGCGGGCCCCCACTCATTCATTCCATTCCAGCCTTCTTTTCGGCTGGCAGCGGGGAATAATTAACATGAACCAAACACCAGCCGTCGTGGTTCTTGCGGTAAATCTGGGTTTCCATGCCATGGAATGAAACTGATGATCCTTCATTTCTTCGCGTGGCTGAGAATCCCCAGTTGAATTCTGCCCAAGCCGTATCTGAGTACACCTGAACGGAGATGTCGGTCATCTTCAGGTTCCTCGAAGAATACGTATCCCCCATCTCGCGTAGATAAAAGTCCCTGATTTGTTGCACACCTTGCCACCGGCCTACAGGGTTGATCAGCGATTCGTCCGAT
>JBPYDQ010000915.1:0-3397 GCA_051986135.1 Terriglobales bacterium
GCGCCTTGCCGGGTATGCACATTTCTCGGCAGACCAAAACCATTACATCGGCATTGAGCTGAGCGTGATTCAGTGCCGCAACGTTTTCCTCAGCGTGAATCGGTACAATTAGTGTCACGGTGCCCTCGTAACCATAATCCACGACTGAGGATGATCCGATCCGCCTTGGTGCCGGCCACTCGGTTGCTCCGACAGTAAGACCTGTCGGCAACTGCCATTTCACGCGGGGCGGCTCTCCCGAATCTCCAGGATTGCTCCAGTAGATGTGCCAGCCATTTTCAAGCTGGAATCGCAATCCGAGATTTATCCTATGCCCTGCTGTGATCCATGGATTCTCGGAGATAAGTTCTAGAGTACCGTGCGGAATTGGGGTGCCCGCTGCCTGCAAACTCGACACACTGAACGCAAGCGCGGCTCCGAATAGGATGGCTCGCGGGAAGCTCATTCTCGGGATACACCCACGCATTATTGACCCTGCACCACAGCTCTAACCTTCTTTCAATTTTGACGGTGGTTACGAACCGCCGGCGCCTGTGTCCGTGGAGCGCCTAGGATGCGCGTCCCGTGCATTTGGTTCTCACATCCGGTCACAAGTGCGACGATTGCTTTTGCTATTTTCTCTCCTCCGACTGATGACGGTTCGATCGGGTTCGCATAGTCAGCAGGAGCCGTAAAGATCAAACGCAAGTCAATCACGGGAAGATTACGTTCGATAGCAACTCGGATAATCACGTCGTTGAAAATCGCTAGCGAGGCGATTCGCTGATACGACTGATCCGGAAAGCAACCATTATAGATCGTGCACACATTCAGTGGCAGTTTGTGCCGCAGACAGGCCTCGACGGCCGAGCGGTATTCAGACTCGAATGCGTCGGAAACGTCGGCAAGAGAATCGAGTGCTTTTGAAGTAGGCTCGCCTGTCATACCGAAGAATGAAATACCGAGCCTTGATGCCTCCGCGAGTGCGTTGTTACCCCCGACACTCAGTACCAAATGGGTGCAATCGGTTGGCAGTTGCTGCACTTGGTCAGATATGTTGCCCGTCATAGACCCATCGACAGCCAGTAGCGATACGGCCCATTCTGGCGGTAGCAAGCGATGGAACCTGCGACACCACATCAGGGCCGCCGTTCGTGTATTCAGCGTTGTCGAAAATAGAATCACCGAGCAAAACTAGATGCGGCATGCTTCCTATTTTACACTCAGTGCCCGACTAGTCGTGCGTAATCGGAAAAGTGGGTTTTAGTACGAACAGGCGCGATTTCCTTTGACGCCAAACTGCCGAAAACTCACCCTAGAGTTGGCCTAAAAAGCCCGGGCCGATCAAACAACGCTACGACCACTGCAGCGAGTGGACGGAATCCGCCGGAAGCTCGACGGACAGCGTGGTGGAACCGAGTACGAGTTGGATCCGCTTTTCCGGGCCGCGGTTGGAAAGCACCACTACATAGCTACCATCGGGATTGCGGAATCCCACATGCGAGACAGGACTCGCTGAAGCCTCCGCTGGGTTGTCTGAAACTCCATCCGTGCGAAACACCTTTGCTCCTCTGCGGACATGTTTTGTGTAGTGAGCTAGAGCCCAGAACCGTCCGCTGCGACTAACTTCGAGCGTCTTGCTGTCAATCGTGATCATCCCGCGACCCGTCGTCGGCGCCCCCGGCACAATATCCCCTTCCTCATGGTGGCCGATATAGGGAATTCCATTCTCATCGAGCGCCAGGTTCCACATGGTGATCGACCGGCACCAGTTTCTAACCACGCTGTTGGCCCACTCTGCCCAACGAGCCCAGGCGGTCATCGGGTCAGGAAAGGGAGTTCCCGCCACATGCGGCTCCCGCGGCGGTCCGCCTTCAGTAAAGTACGCACTCTTAAGCGGAAACGCGTTGTGCACCTGCGACATAGCCGAGGGCTGGCCCGCATATCCATGCCAGGCAATGCCATCGATAAACTCGTTGGCCCTCGGATCGCTCAGTTCAGCGATCGCGCGCCCCCACAATGTAAAGTTGTGGTCCAGCACCCAGATCTTCGTGGAAATGTCTGCTCGCCGGAGGAGCGGCCCCAGATATTTGCCCACAAACAAAATCTCATCCTCTTGCGACCATTGGCAGGCCGCGTACCGGCCATCGACAGTCGTATCGACCTCGTTCTGTACCGTGACCGCGTTGATGTCCACGCCTTCCGCTTTATACGCGTCGAGAAACTTTTGAAAGTATCGCGAATACGGCTCCAGATTGCTCTTGCGTATCGTTCCGCCCAGCATGGACCGGTTGAACTTCATCCACGCCGGCGGACTCCACGGGGAGGAAAAAAGGAAGAGGTCCGGATTGAGCTTGCGTGCTTCCCTGAGCAGAGGAAGGATGTATTCCTTGTCATGGTCGATCGAAAACTTTTTCAACTCCGGATCGTCCTGCTCACTATCGTCAAAGCTATAGAGCGACTTCGAATAGTCGCTGGCACCGATGCAGGTTCGGCAGACGCTCAGCGCCATTTGGTCCGGCGCGAAGAGTTCATGCATCAGAGTCGCCCGGTTATCGGGCGAAAGTTGGTTCAGCATATGGCAGGCCGCATCGGTGAAGGCCGCGCCAAAGCCCAGCATCTCCTGCCGCGTCTCGGCGGGATTCAGCATGATCGCGTCGGCGGCAATCGCGGTGGTTACAGGCTGCCACGTCAACGGTTGCGCCGATGCGTGCCGCCGATCGCGGAAGGTGCTCCACACTTGCACCGATTCGCCAACTGCTTGGCCGTCGGCAGCCCAGGATGGCATTCGCTTTAAGATTGTCAGACCGACCGCTGTGACCGACGCTGCCCTCAGAAATCCTCTACGCGAACTGTTTGCCACGTCTGCGCTCTCCTTCTCAAGCTTGGTGGATGTTACTCAAGTTCCGACAAACCCGAACACGCTACAGGGACGACAACCGATTGTCTACTGGCGATTGCATAGTCACCGTTCCAGCTCACAGGCCCATGTACATAGCCGGAAGACTGGACCACTCATCGTAGCTCTTCGAGTCGCGTCTACATTCTCCATTCCCATTGACTTTGACAAATACTGGACAGCCTGGTGGCAGCAGCCCGATAACAAGTTCGAGCGCGACGCATGCCCTATTGGACGGGCAGCGTCACCTCAAATCGGCTGCAATTTGAAGTTGACAGGTTCCATGCAAGGCTCTGTCACCGCAATCTGACAGCCAATCCCGAGAACTCTTGTCCGGCTTACCGGTAACTTCTTCCGCACCGCCGTTTTAGATTCGTTGACTTGCCTTCGGTCGCAACCCTAAGATGGCGGAACTGCGGCGGACTCCAGCATTCCTGCGGCGATTCGAACATGCGTGCAGGGTCGGAAAGGGTGACCTTGAAATGAAGCTCGAATACATGCCTCACGGCCCGAATGGTT
>JBPYDQ010000916.1:0-2749 GCA_051986135.1 Terriglobales bacterium
GTATTGGGGAGTAAAGGTCGAAATCAGAAAAGGATCGAAGCGATTCTTTGAAGTAGACCCAGGCCCTATTCTTCTCCCCAGGTTGCACGTCTCGCACAGACGCAGAAATGTTGGAGAATCCACGACCTTGCCCATAGCTGCTCTCGACATTACGGGTGCATGAGGAAAGGAATTCAGACAGCCTCTTGCATGTGCGCAATGAGCCTACGCACACTCTTCGCCAACTCGACAACCTCACCCTGACCACGGAGTTCAAAGTCGATCTGATAGTTTCCGGAGGCTGCGTGATCGACTGCTTCTTTGAGTTCCTGCAAAGGTTTTACTACCTGCCGTGGTAGCACAAAGCTGATCCAGACGCTCAGCAGAAGCGTGAGCCCGGAGACAATGCTGAGCACCCATTCTGCCCTATAAAGAAGATGGCGAGCCTCCTGGTGGTCTTGCTGGACACGCGCCCAGCTTCGGGCCTCCAGTTCGCTGGCTGCTTGCGAAATTTTCGCGCTAGACGCTTGGAGTGCCGGTGCGACTTGTCGCAGGACCGGGTCCCCAGCCTCCATCGTACTTGTGATTTGGCTGTCAAAGGAACCGACCTGGTTACGGAGGTCATCGATGAGCTGAGCGCGAGTCCGACGCCGGCCCTGTTGCAACAGATCATCAAGATCTTTTTCGTAAGCCTTCACGACGAGTTGAACGCGCTCAATCGCTGTGCCTCCAGGCTCTCGTGCTAGCGACACCGCGTTGCCCAACTCTTGCTGATAGAGCGTCACGTTGTCCAGCACCATTGCCGTCAGGCCTTGTTCGCTGGAAGCACGGCTACCAATCTCTCGCGCAATCTGTTGAACTTGCACCAGCGCCTCTTGATTCCTTTTAAGGTATCGGGGATCTCGGAGCAATAAATAACTGCGTTCGGCACGGCGGGCGTCCGACATATGTACTGCGATTTGCTCAGCCAGGGTTGTCACAGGTGCGTCGACATTGACAATCTGGTCGACGATCAGCCCCATCTTGAACAGGTAATAGACGGCAAGAAAGATAACCGGAACAAGAACCAGTCTTACGATGGCCAAGCTATAAGCGACTCTACGTCGCAGCGAGCTCCCCGGGGCCAAGATCATAAATGATTTGCGTAGTCCCAGTGCCACGACCCACCTCCCAGCCGAAGGATTCGCATTCGCGACTCATTGGATAGTATGTCAGCGAAGATTCCAGTTTAGCTACTTAGCTCTGTGTTGGCGGATCTGCGGGCGAGAAGGTGCTGTGTCGTGCCGAAGGCCAACGTGTGCCCAAACTTCCCTGTATCCACGATTGGAGACGCTCGGCCATCCGGATTAGCAATACCCACGAAGCAGTGAATTAGGCCTTCCTCCAGCAGATACACCTTCGTATATGCCCAGTGTTGTACCTCGACATTGAAGCGAGCCTTGGAACGACCATCTTGACCGGGATCTCGTGCTGAGGCAATTGACAAAAGCACCAGCGCTAAATTGCCTCCAGCCGAATCGCCCGTCAAGGCGATATTGTTGATTCCCCTTTCAAACCGTCCGCGATAGCACGCTTCGAGGTCCCGAAGGGCTGCAGGAAACGGATGCTCGGAAGCCATGAAGCCATTGGAGCCGTTGACCGTATTGTGACTACGCGGAGGTGATGGAAAATATCGGTGGTTTCGATCCAATACAGCAGGGCTCCGTTCGCAGCCCGAACGGGTTCAGCGCGACTGAGGAACCACCGGTTCCCTCCATCGCCGTTTCGCTCCCGAAAACTCACCTCACCGGCGCAGCCTGAACGTAAACAGTTCGACCAGACCCTGCGTGTCTCTTCGCTATCATCCGGATGCAAAAGAGGGATGTGGGAGTCCCAATCGGCGCCGGTGGCTGTACCGAAACGGAGAGGATGATCTTTTGGTAGACCGAGATAATCGGCGGTTCGCTCATTCACAAACGTGAGTGCGCCATTCGGTAGAGCGTACCAGGCATACGCTGGAACAATATTGAGTATAGCTTGTAATTGCGCTTCAAGCGGCGGCGGCTGATGAAGAGCTCCGTTGGCGTTGAGGCCGGGCAACAACCATAATAACTTCCCCCGCGAGCCTGAGATCCTGCAAGGCCATCAATTCTAAACCCCTTTTCCTGAGCCTGACCTGATGAAAGGCGCATCCGGCACCGCAAAGATCAGGGAAACGAAAGCAGAGTATCTTTCCATATCACTCCGGAAGACAGGCAAGCGCCTCTACGCCATCCGCAAGCCCGGGCTCTGGCCAAGGGAGGTCCAGAGCCTTCCAGCTCCGCCCTGCATCATCTGATTTGAAGAGGCCGCGGTTGTTGGCGGCGTGGATGACGCCTGGTTCGCCAGCATGGGTGGCGAACCGGCTCGCGGTCGTGCCCTTCGCCTCCGGCAGGCCGCTCATTGCATGCTCCCATCGCTTGAGCCCACTCTTCCGATAGACGTACGCCTCGGCCCGCCGCGGCCAATAGGCGGACTCGGGGCCGACTGTTGCGGACACGACCACACTATCTGGCTCCGCCGGATCCACGGCAACGCCCACGAGGTAGAGGTGCTTCAATCCCTCCTTGGGCGATTTCCACGAGTCTCCAGCATCGGTGCTTTCCAAGTACCCGTCGCCGGCGGCCGAGTAGATCCGGCCGGGTGCAAGCGGATGCGTCACCGCCGTGTGCGTGTCGTACGGGCCGCCGCGAACGCGATCACGCCAGGTCCGCCCACCGTCGAACGTGCGCACGAGCGCGCCAGCCTCGAT
>JBPYDQ010000917.1:0-3116 GCA_051986135.1 Terriglobales bacterium
TTCATTCTAGAGAGGAAAGGAAAAGCCACGATGTCAGAAGTCAAATCGGTTAAACAGGAACCGCCGTTCGCTGCCTTCCTAGGCATCGATTGGGGGGATAAAAAGCATGTGTGGTGCTTGCAAGCGGTGGGATCGGAGAAGCGGGAAAGCGGTGAGCTGGAGCATACCCCGGAAGCGGTGGAGGCCTGGGTCGGTCAGCTGTGCCAACGATTCGCCAATCACCCCATCGCCGTGGCGGTCGAGCAATCGCGGGGAGCCCTCGTCTTCATGTTGGGCAAGTATGAGCCCTTGCATCTGTTCCCAGTGCCGTCGACGATGTCCGCCCGTATGCGCGAAGCGCTGTATCCATCGGGCGCCAAGGATGATCCTCGAGATGCCGACCTGCTGCTGGATCTGTTGCTGCAGCATCGCGACAAGTTACGTCGTTTGTCGCCCGACACGGAAGCGACGCGCCGGGTCCAGAACCTAGTGGAGGCGCGGCGCAAGCTGGTGGATGAGAAGACAGCACAAACCAATCGCTTGATGGGCCACTTAAAGATTTATTTCCCGCAGGTGCTGGACTGGTTTGAGCGGCTGGACACGGAGCTGGTGTGCGCGCTACTGGAGCGCTGGCCGACGCTGGAGGAACTGCAAAAAGTTCCGCCGGCGAAGCTGCGGACGTTCTTCCACAAGCACCACTGCCGGAATCAAGAACTCATCGAGCGTCGCATCCTGGCGATCCGCCAGGCTATTCCTGCCATTCGAGATCGAGCGGTGATTGAGGCCAACAGTACGCTCGTGAAAGTGATCGTGCAGCTCATCCGCAGCTTGCTGGAGGGCATTGCGAATTTAGATGAGAAGGTCGAGGAGGCGGCGGCTGCGCATCCCGATTTTTTCATCTTTGACTCGCTCCCAGGAGCGGGTGCAACACTGGCCCCGCGCTTGTTGGCGGCGTTTGGCTCGCAGCGAGAGCGCTACAGCAGCGCACAGGAAATGCAGTCCTACAGCGGGATCGCACCGGTGATGGAGAGCAGCGGGAAGAAGCAGTGGGTGCATTTCCGCGTAGCCTGCCCGAAGTTCCTACGGCAAAGTTTTCACGAATGGGCGGGCCACTCCATCGTGTACTCGGTGTGGGCACGAACCTACTACCGAAAAATACGCAGCAGAGGCAAAGGACACCACGCCGCCGTACGAGCGTTAGCTTTTAAATGGATTCGCGTGGTATTCCGTTGTTGGAAAGATGGGGTTGTCTATGATGAGAGCAAATATCTAGCCTCGCTCGCCAGGCGTGGCTCTCCGCTGAGTGGCATTGTCGCTACGGGGAAAACCCTGTGAACTCTATGTGGATATTCAGTGGGAGGTCGATCAAAAAATGTGAAAAAACAACTTGACAGTCTTACTCAGAAGTCTGGTAAGTCCTGCCGCTTATCGGTAAGGCTCGTTCCAGTACCCAGTATCCAGTACCCATTATTGCCGCCGTATATGAACCACCGAGGAAAGTAATTCGTTTTCGGCCAGCCGATTGAGGCTAGCTCGATCCGCCAGAATCAAATGTTTTTCAGTACAGAATCGAGGAAGTTAAGCCAGGTAGGATTGCTTGGTGTTTCGAAGCGCCACACTACTTGTGTTGGGATGCCTCAGTCCGCAAGAGACTCCGGGAGCATAAGTGGCTTTAAAGCAGGAAGTTACTTCCTGGAATCTGCCTTGCTCTCCCCTGTGGTTCGCAAAACTCCGTCGGCGCGAAGCTTGCTGCTCTAACTTTGTTACGGCGATGCTTTCGGCGAGGGACAGGTATACCGCTTAAATGAGTGACCGAACAGCTCTGATCATAAGCTGTTCCCAGGAGGTGGCGGCACGCATTCATCAACGGGCAGCGTCCGAGAGACGGACCGTAAGCGCTTATGTGTTGCGTATTCTCATGAGATGGTTGGACCTCGAGGAAAGGCTTGTTGTTCGCCAGGAAGAGGGTGGTCGGCCTCTGACCCCGTACCATCCCGTTCACCTTTCCGGCAAGAGAGCTACGATGCTTCTAAGGTGCTCAAAGGAAGAAGCGCAGCGCATCAGAACAGGCGCAAAGCGAAGATGTACAACAATAAGTTGGTTTGTGATTTACACCCTGGCTCTCTCTTGGAGCGCCGACGACCGCCTGTTTATGGAAACGCGCAAAAAAAAGTAAGCTGACTCGCTCGCGAGCCACGAAAACTCATCAAGAACGAATCGAGTCGGTCGGCGCCGTGGAGTCATGGGCACGCCTCCCGCCCGGCATCATCGACATCCAGAACGTTCAGGTGCCTACGCGCTTCCTCCAGCAGCCGCTCATCCTGCCAATCAGGTCCGCTATGCGAACATTCAAAGCCCTTGCAGTCAGGCGGGAGGAAATTCACGGACGGAATTGCGATTTGTATGCCCAACTTTCGGGCACTGTATTTCTTCATCAGTTCCGCAAGCTCCTCTTGCGTCAAATGCAATGTAGTTATCCATGTCGTTTCGTGTGGCGGCAGCGGTCTTGCGGGCCAGAACCACCCGTGCGGTTTCCAGATGCCGCGTCTTTCCGCAAATACGCGCTGACCATGCCGCGTGACCTCCCGTAGCCGAGGATCAGAATCTCGACATTTGGCCGGAGAATAAATGGACCACGTGACGTCGAAGCTCTCGATAACGCGATCTGTTCTGTTTTTCACCACCACAGAACCCAACAAACTATAGTCCCGAGCGAAGATGCTCACGATCGCTACGGGCGCACCGGGTTGTGAAACGATATGCACGGGCGAAGGCTGTACGCTTGCACATCCAGCCAGCAGAACAGACGTGACAAGAATCCTATTTATATTCACAACCTGCACCGCGACCTCGATCGGAAGCCAGTGTACAGCTCATCTCAGCTAATGCCGAAGCTATCAGCGCCCCTAGAAAAATAAGTTGGTATTGCGGCTCGCACGGGTACGTTAGGGACTCGTTGCCCTGCGTTCGTCAACTGTTGTCGCACCGCCTGAATGTTTGCCAGTTGGATAGGAACGCCCAATTGGAACGCCAGACAGGCATATGCCGATGACACCGACAACGCAACACCCAAGCGAAAATCGAAACCTGCCAGCTCGCTGCCCGGCCAATTCACGCTCTCCATAGACCTCATGATG
>JBPYDQ010000918.1:0-2649 GCA_051986135.1 Terriglobales bacterium
TGAACAATTCGGCAAAAGCGTCAGATGCGGTGGGTAACCCACAAGATTGATGAAGCTTGGCCAAAGCCTGGACGCCAATTTCTGGAGCATCAGTAAATTCAACCGCTTCGCGGTCTGCCGAATACTCGAATCGACGCGAGCAGTAATACCTAGATCCGGCGTATTCGGACACGCCGAAGACGTAGAAAAGTCAATATTGACGCGTCTTTGAGATATGTTCTACCATCCTGAGCAATTCCTAACTGTTGGTTAGGAATTCCTCAGAATGCAATATTCCCCCCGAAGTATCAAAATCACCTGTGGCCATGCAGGTGTGACGCACTTTGGCGGCACTTACTTCCTCCATGAATTTATACGAGTGCTGCAACTCCGTGATTTTCTCGCTCGGCACCTGACCTATCTGCGGCGCAACAGTGACTACAGCCTGTCCCAGATGCTGCTGGCATTAATCTATCCCATCATCTTGGGACTGGATCGAATTGAGACCTCAGCCCTGTTACGTTCTAACGGAACCTTTCAGTATGTGACCGGCTTGCCGAGCTTTCCCGATCCACAGACCTTACGGCGTTTCTTGCTGAACGCCCCGGCTCAGCTCCATGAGCAGTTACACCGTGCCAATGATCGATTGCTGCAAAGGTTCATCCACTTGCCAGACCATCGCTCGCGTCTGCTCTTCGATCTGGACAGCACCGTGGTCACATCGTTTGGTCATCAGGAAGGCGCTGAGGTTGGCTACAATCCGCGCCACCGCGGCAAGCGGTCCTATGATCCCCTGCTCTGTGTGGAAGCGAACTCTTCGTTCCTCTGGGACGTGGAACTGCGACGCGGCGATGCGGGAACCTGGGCGGGCAGTGAGGAACTGTTGGCCTGCTGTTTTCTCTCCAGCCCCTCAGACATTCGGGAGTTCCGAGCGCGGGCCGATGCGGGCTTCGGCTACGGGCCTGTCTTGGACATGCTGGAAGCGCGTTCAGCCCAGTATTCCGTGGTTGCACGCATGACTCCCTCGCTGAAGCGTGCGCTCAAAGGTTTACGCTACGAAGCGATGAACACCCGCTGGGAGATCGCGGAGTTTGAGCACCATCCCCACGATTGGCCTCACGCACGGCGTTGTATTGTGGCGCGGCGGTTGACCGAAGAAAGTGATCCAGAGCCGACCTTGTTTACCATGGGACGCTACGTGTATCGCGCCTGGCACACGAACCTGCCGCTCACACCGGCCGGGGTGTGGCACTTCTATGATGGTCGCGCCGGAATGGAGCGACGCATCCGGGAGATACGAGACGACTATGCGCTTTCGAAGATTCCGACACGAGCTTTTGCAGCCAATGCTCTATATCTGGAAGTCATTCGGCTTGCGTACAACTTGGTTACGGCTTTTCAGCGGACGTGTCTACCTGAAGAATGGCAAAGTCTGACCTTGAGCAAACTTCGGCATAGACTCTTCTGGTTGCCGGGAGAACTTACACGCCCACAGAACCGACCTACTCTGCGGTTAGTCAATTCGTCCTTCGTCGCTACGGGGATAAAGAAAATACTGCATCGAGTTCACAGGTTGAAACCGCTAGAAAGCTGAACGTTGCTCCCTGAAATATGATCGACTGCTGCATAAATTTTGGGAGCAAATGCCGATTTTCGGGCAAATTTGAACGAGACGCCCGATCTTCACGCCGGATTTAGGGAGTACAGTGAGGTAAGTGGGGTGTTCCATGTCGAGGGCAATGGCGTGGTTGATCAGCGCAATAGCCTTCGCCGGGTCACGGTACGAAGCGTCGGAGCAGTTGGCATATATACCCGCCGCCATGTTATAAGCCTCTGCCCACTCAGGTTTGAGGCGGGCGGCTTCTTCAAAATCCGCTGCGGCTTGTGAACAGGCTTTCATTGTGGACCATTGCCGGCCTCGGCGGAGAAAGAGAAATGGTTCGTCTGGATGCAGCTCGATCGAGCGGGTGTAGTCCGCCACGGCAGCTTCACGCCGGTTCAATGCGTGTTCCGCTTCTGCCCGACGGAGATACGCATCCCAGTCCTTCGGACTACGTCCGATGAGATCGGTGAAGTAAGGAATGGCATCGTCCAACAGGATCACATTCTCTTTTTCAACCCAACCGACAGGTACATCCCCTGCTCCGTTGGCCTTGATCCAGATTCGGTTTCCCTCAAGCCGCTGCGCTACGGCCACGATGTTCACGCCCAGACCTTCAGGACGAATCAACCGCGCTTGTCCATGATCATCGGAAACAAAATAATCCCCAAACCCTTTTAGCATGACAATCCTGCGCCCATTCCATGATTGACTCGACTCCGCATGCACCGCAGCACCTGACTGTGCCGCTGCATACTGTGGTATGAGCGCGGCAATAGGCAACAGCACAGCGAGGACTGGAGAGCATCTAGATTTATTGGTTAGTTGCAGCATCGGGACACGCTTCCGCGCTTCCGAAGATGTCGGCGATTAAGATTGTGACACAACTGCTCGGGGATGAAGTATGTCTGCGTTAAAGATTCGGGCTCCTCGGATGGGGACTGACCATTTGGCGTATCGGTAATCCGGAAATTACGGCCAAAGTCCCGGTAAACGACATAATCGCCGAAGTCCTATTAAAGGCAATGTCAAGAGAAAAATCCTCCCCGTCGGCTCGGTGCCGATCTTTT
>JBPYDQ010000919.1:0-5502 GCA_051986135.1 Terriglobales bacterium
GGAGAGCCCCGAGGGGAATCCGAGGTAGTTCTCGATGCGTGAGGAGGTGCCTGCCTGGCCGCCAAGTGCCGTGTTCTCCAGCACGAGCGTGTCCAGCCCCTCTGAGGCGCCGTAAACCGTGGCGGACAAGCCGGCCGGACCGGCTCCGACCACGAGCAGCTCGCATCCGGTCGGCGGCACGCTCGGAGCCGGGAGCCCGATGGCGGACGCGACTTCAGCGTTGCTGGGGTTGTGCAGCATCTGCCGGCCGTACAAGATCACGATCGGAGTCTCGCCGGGATCCACCTCGAGCAGGCTGAGCAGGGCTTCGGCCTGTTTGTCATCCTCCAGGTCAAGCCACTGCGCAGGCACCCTGTTGCGGGCTGCGAACTCCCGCAGACGGCGCGCGTCCGGCGAGTAACGCGAGCCGACGATCCGCATCCCGACGCCGAGCCCGATCAGGAGCGAGCGGCGGATCAGGAAGGCGCGCAAGACCATGTCGCCGATCGTCGGGTCGCGAGCTACCAGGTCCCTGAGGCGATCGACGGGAACGACCAGCACCCGGCCGGGCGTCGCCGGCACCGCGCTGTAGAAGGCCGCCTCGCCGGTCAGCACGCCGAGTTCGCCGAGGAAGCGGCCGCGTCCATGAACGGCGATGACCCGCTCGGCGGGGGTCCGGTAGCCCTCGACGCTCGCCACATGCCCGTCCAGGACAGTATGGAAGTCAGCGTTCCGCTCTCCTTCAGTGAAGAGGGGCTCATCGGGCGCCATGTCGCGCTCGTGCCCGAACGCGCCGAGCGCGGCGAGCTGCGCGTCGTCCAGTCTCGGGAACGCGCCGTAGGTGTCGGGCGTCTCTGCCGGTGGCGTCGCCTCAGACATAGGTTTCGTCGACATAGCACCAGCGCCAGTCCTCGCCGGGCTCGAACGACTGTATGACGGGATGGCTGGATTGGTGAAAGTGCTTAGTCGCATGCTTGTTCTTTGAAGAATCGCAGCACCCCACGTGCCCGCATTCCAGGCAGAGCCTCAGATGGACCCATCTATCCCCCATTTCCAGACATTCTTTACAGCCCGTTCCGCTTGGGGTGACTTTGTGAATGCTGTTAAGGTGGCTACAGGTCGGTTGTGCACTCGGCATCTTCTTCTCCTTTGAGAGATGGTCGCTAGGCGGCCCGCACTTGCTTTATTCCGGTCTCCAGCGCTTCGGCCGTCTTTTCGTCGAGAGTCGCAGCATGGAACCAGTTTGGATAAATTGCCGGCGGCGCTGTGATTTTGTCTAGAGTCGCTAGCCCATCATCTGCTAAGTTGACGTTCAAAGCGCCCAGGTTGTCTTCTAATTGTCGAATCTGGCTGGCCCCGAGAAGAATGGAGGCAACATGAGATTTGGCGAGCAACCACGCTAAAGCGACCTGGGCAACGGTAGAGTTGTGGCGCTCGGCAATTTTCTGCAACTCGTCAATTACCGCATAGCCTTTTTCGCGATTGATCGGCGGAAAGTCGAAACGGGCCAGACGGCCTTTTCCACCCGAAGGATCCTGACGGGTATAACGGCCACTCAGAAAGCCCCCCGCCAGCGGACTCCAGACAACAATGCCGACTCCGGCATCATTCGAGAAAGGTACAACTTCATGTTCCAGATCGCGGCCAAGCAACGAGTAATACATTTGCGCAGCGATGAATGGAGAATAGCCTCGGGAATTCTGGATAGCCAGGAACTTTGCCGACTGCCAGGCGCTCAGGTTCGAGTATCCAACGTAGCGCACCAGCCCGCGCTGCACCAGATTTTCCAGGGCGCGCGCGGTCTCCTCGTTGGGGGTGAACGGATCGGGTTTGTGAATGGAAAGCAGGTCGAGATAGTCGGTCTCGAGGCGCCGTAGAGATGCTTCGGCGGCGGCCAAGATATATCCGTATGAGGCACCTGCTTGCGTAACTGCCTCTCCTGAACGGAAGCCTACTTTGGTCGAGATGACCACACCCGTGCGACGTTTACCTAGTGCTTTGGCAAGCATCTGTTCCGATTGGCCAGAGGCATACATGTCAGCCACATCGAAAAAGTTTATGCCGGCATCGAGGGCGCGGCTGACCAGCGCATTGGCCTCCTGCTGCCCTGTCTTCCATACAGCACTGCCAGGATCAGAGCTTGAACCGGAACCGAACGTCATGACACCAAGTGCCAATCGCGAAACAATCAGACCGGAACTGCCCAGGCGCACATATTTCATGAGTATCTGCCTCCTTGCCACGAAATTTTCGACGCGGGCTCGTGTGCGCCAGATTCAAAAAACTGAACGCCAAAACCCGGTTAACTCGGCCCCGAGCTAGGCCACAGAGACAACAAGCACGGTAAAGCAGTAAGGCTATTTGCGAACGCTCTATCAGAATAGGCACTGCCTGACCACGGCGGACTAAAGCCAGAGCCGGAATTCCCCAACGAGCCTTCCCGCGACGCGGAGTTCCCGGATGCCCGGCTCAGGATCACAAATGAGGGGAAAAAAACTGAGAATGTAATTCAGTGTTCCGCGAGAGACTTCTCTGCTTCCAATGCGGCCATGCAGCCGCTTCCGGCGGCGGTGATCGCCTGGCGGTAGCGGCGGTCCTGCACGTCACCGCAAGCAAAGACCCCGCGGACGCGGGTGAAAACGTTGTTCGTGGTTTTCAGGTAGCCGTCCTCATCCATATCGAGCTGCCCCTTGAACACCTTTGTGTTGGGGATGTGGCCGATACCGAGAAACATGGCGCTCGTCGCTAAATCCCATTGCTTGCCGGTGGTGACGTTCCTGAGCCGCAGGGCTGTGACTTGTTTTTTCGAAACATCCAAGACATCGTCGACCACGGTGTCCGTAAGGAATTCGATTTTGTCATTCTTCTGCGCGCGTTCCAGCATAATTTTTGAGGCACGGAACTCGGAGCGGCGATGAATTAGGGTGACCTTCGTGGCAAAGCGGGTGAGAAAAGTCGCTTCTTCCATGGCAGAGTCGCCACCGCCGATGACCGCGATTTCTTTGCCAGAAAAAAAGAAGCCGTCACAGGTGGCGCAGGAGGAGACTCCATGACCGATGAGTGCCTGCTCATTGGGTAAGCCAAGCCAGCGGGCCGAGGCGCCGGCGGCAATGATTAGCGTTTGCGCGCGGATCGTCTGGCTTCCGGAGGTCAGCACGAACGGGCGTTGCCCTAAGTCGGCCTGCTCCACATGGCCGAGGTGATACTCGGCGCCGAAGCGCTCCGCTTGCTTGCGCATGTTTTCCACGAGTTCCGGGCCGAGAATGCCTTCGGGAAATCCGGGGAAATTTTCAACCAGGGTAGTCAGCGACAACTGACCGCCTGGCTCATGGCCTTCCAGCACCAGGGGCTTGAGATTGGCGCGGGCCGTGTACAGCGCTGCCGTGTGGCCTGCGCAACCGGATCCCATGATCACCACGTTGCGAATCAAGTTCTCCATAGGTATCTGTCAATATTGGATTGCGGAATCCGGAATTTGATTCCCGCTTGCGCCTGCCGCCGAGGCTTGTCTCATGACCGACCTGTTCTTCGGGTAGCCGGCCGCGGGTTGGTTTCAGACTTGACCGAGGCAGAGCGTACTTTGGCGAGTTCCCCGGGAACCGTCTGCCGAGCCTGCAGCAGGGTGTAATACCGTCGGTGGCTAGGGCCCCGAGCACGGCATCGGAAAGCGGCCGGCTGCCGGATCAAAGCGCTTATGAACAGCCTTTCCGGGATGCCTCCTCGGTTATGGATCGGTTTTTCGAAGCGCTCGAGCCCGATGTGGGTTACCCGAAGGGTGGTGCTGCCGACGATTGCCGCGGCGCTGGTTACGCCCACAGCGCTGCCCTCTAGCGCATCATCGTCCCACAGAGGCGAGCGCCCGCGAGCCACCTCGAAATCCGGCGTGACAATGGGCAGCTTCAATACCCTGGCCAGAGTGCCGGCGATCTCCTTTGGTTTCTCCCGGGAAGGCGTACAGACGTTCAGCACATGCACTTTAACTTGAGTTGGGGCAGGCTGCTGAGCCGTGGCAAAGACCGACGTGGCGGCCCTGACACCAACACGGAATGCTTTGGGAAGCACGGTCGCATTCTAAACGAGAGAGCCGGAGGTGGGAAGCTGGTTCTCAGGTCTGCCCGTTCTGCGCCAGAAAACCCGCCACACCGAAGACAGACTCCCAGCAAGACACGAACGAACAGCACCCAACCGTACGGTGTGAGAAACGGCCTCGAACTCGTCATTGAACTCATGAGAACTGCCTCTATAATTCATAACGAAGCGCCATGTCTTCCGACCGATATCTGGCCTTACGTGTGAAACTGACCCAGCTTGGCTGGCCACCACGGAGTCGCCTGGGCAGGATCGCTTTTTTCATTCTCGCTCTAAATGCCGCTCTCTTCATCATTCAAAAACTCATTGTGCTCACCGGCCTCTCTTCCGCTCAGATTCTCGGCGCGTGGGTGAGATTTCTTACCCTTTTGGCGGTTGTCTTGTTTAGCTGGCTGGGATTTCGCTGGCTGCGGAGAGAGCTATTGTGGAGGCTGCGCAACCGGTTGATCGTCACCTACATGTTCATTGGCGTCATACCGGTCATTCTTCTACTCACACTCTCCCTGACGGCGTTCTACTTGTTTGCCGGGCAGTTCGCCACTTTTATTGTGACCAGCGGAGCGCAGTCGGAATTGAAGACATTGCACGCCGCCAACTCCGCTACTAGCCATGCACTCGCGGCACAACTCGAACGCGGCGCCGAATCGGCAGAGTTGCAAGGGTTGCCCCCGTCTGACACGAACTGGTCGAATCGCCAGCTGACCGCATGGGCGCGCGGAAAAGCAATAGTGAACGCAGTACCTCCTGGTTCCCACGCTGAGCCTCTACAACCGCCCAAATTCCTGAAGCTGCCGTTTGAGGACGTGGTTCGCGATGACAGCAAGCTATACCTGCGCTGCGTGGATGTTATCGCGTTGAAAGGGACCAACTTGACGGTTGTGTCGAGCGAACCGTTTGACCAGAGATTGCTGGAACAGCTGGCTGCCAATCTCGGCGAAATCACCTTGTATACCTCCGGTTTCAAGGTTCGTAGTCTCGATCAATCGGAAAAATCGGGAGAGGCGAACCCGGAAACTGCGCCGCGCAAGTCCGGGGGCAGCTATGTTCTGGAGACGGGCGGTCAGCCAATAGTTCCGACTTACACGGCAGGTTCGGTGCCTTCGGCCAAAAGCGCTTTTGATCGTAACGTCACCATCGCCACATCCATCTCGGTCGTAGACTGGCAGAACGGAGATACCACCAGCCCGGCGGCGGTTACTGTGCAAACGCGACTCTCCATGCTCTATTCCCGGCTTTTCGCGGCGCTCGGCGATTTCGCGCCGGCAGTCGAATTCGCCTTGCTGGCGATGGCGATCGTTTTTGCCATTATTGAGCTGGCTGCATTGCTGGTCGGCGTCGGGCTTGCGCGTACCATTACGGGATCGATTGCCAATCTTTATAGCGCGACCCAGCGCGTGAATCGTGGGGATCTTTCGCACCGCATTGCTGTGAAGA
>JBPYDQ010000920.1:0-5791 GCA_051986135.1 Terriglobales bacterium
TGACGCTGGTGGTGTGGGTCGAGGCGGGTTCACACTACTCGTCGCAAATCACCGGTTATCGCCGTTGACCGGCAAACCCCTGTTGGTAACCTCGAAGAAATCCTTCGCGATATCGAATTTTGTAGCCATTTTTCTCGCCATAATAGCCGTGGTACCCACGATCACCATCTTCGTAAGCGTCATGCCGTTCTGGTTTGTAGTATTTTCCTTGTCGGAGATCTTTTAATCCAGCGTTCATGCCGTCACGGAAGCCGTTATCGAATGCCACATCTCCGTACTCACGAAAGCCACCGCAGTATTCGTACGCCTCATTCAGTTCGTGCCGCCAGTGGTTTGCCTGCGAGCTGTCAGACCCATAGTCTTCGATAGCTTCGTGCAACTGCCATTTGGCGTAGTCTATTCTCCGATTGCAGTCGTCCCAGCTCTTGGCTTTCGCCGGCGGCGGGCCACTCAGAACTGCGAGTCCGATCGTCGATACAACCAACCCGATTTGACTGATCCATGTCTTAAAGCCGCTTCGATCAAAAGACATAAGCCCTCCATCCGAGCGTCCCCAGACCGGAATGTCGATGCGCTCATGCCTGTTCAAACACCGTCTGGCAAAGAATGTTGCTCGACAGGAGTGTTCTGGACGGTGCGGGGAGCTACCAGTACGAAGATGTCAGATGAGTAGACCAATCGGGACCTAAAATGGTCATCGCTTTATCTCACTGAGCGCTCGTGGACGAAGTACGAACTTTTGTTTTTTCGGAAGGTCAGCTGGATCGTGGAACAGAACGTGATTTAATGCGATGTAAGACTCCGGAAGCGGCCCCCTATGGCAGATTTTCTGCATCTAATGTCTTCTGACAGACGCTTCATATGGGGATGATATTCAAGTTTGTCTGGTCTCTCCTTTTGGCCTCAGCAGTTCTATGGCTCTTACCTCCTATCGCTCACGCTCAAGCCCCAGATTTCACCTTGAATCGACTAGACGAAGCGCATCTGGACTCGCTTGCAATGCTCACCGCAAATAAGATTCACGAAGTGAAGCTCGAGGAAGAACCGAGAGTTCTCGTAGTGGATTTCTTTCGAAACTCCCCAGGCGAATCCTCACAACTGGGTACACTGCTTGCGGATCGTTTCTCTGAATCCCTGACAGCGTATTCGTCCGGTATCCACATCCTCGATCGCAAAGTCCTCAAAGACTATCTGTTCGAGAACTGGACGACGTTGGAAGACCTTAAATCCAGCGAGGTCTGCTTAGAGGTCGCTCGTCAGCTAGGGGCTACTGGAGCGGTTCTGGGAACGCTCACGGAAAAGAATGGCAACATCAATCTCACTCTTCGTCTTGAAGGGTTTGGTCAGACCGAAAGGCAAGACGATATTTTCGCTTTGCGAGATAGAACGGTCATATTCCCACTGACCGAAGAGCTGCGGACGGCCCTGTATCATCCAGGTCGCAACCGCGCTCGCTCTGCGGACAAAATCCCCGAGGAGCCTGGCGTTTTCACGGGTAGCATCAATGGCGTTACGCAGCCAAAATGCATATATTGCCCGAATCCGGATTATTCCGATGCCGCCCGGGCGGTGAAATTCCAGGGAACGGTAGTTCTCTCGGTTGTCGTTACCACTGAAGGACAAGTAACCGGTATCTACGTTTTGAAGGGCGCGCCTTTCGGTCTGACGGCCGTAGCCATCAAAGCCACAAGGAACTGGCGGATGGAGCCAGCCCAGAAAGACGGCAAACCTGTCTCAGCGAGAAGCAACGTGGAGATCGTATTCCGTCTCATGAACTAAGGAGTCGGGCACTTCGTCGGCAGTCGGACATAGGAATAATGGTCCAGCGGTGGAGAACGGAGCACAGGTGAGAACAACTGTTGCGGATAAAACAAGAAATTTCAGGCGCATTCCTCCTCCTGCGGAAGCATTATCGCAGAACGAAGCTGCCACCGCTCACGCCTAACCCAAAGATAGTTTGCGGTGGGTCCTGATAACCGCATCCGCGGACAATCAGGTTTTAGCACGTACATGGACGATTCCCCGACTCTCCAGGAACTTGTTGCTTGAAGGCCGTCGGGGTGCACAAATCGGCGAGCGACAATCAGGAGACGCGGTGCGTCTAAGCGAACATTCGTGACTAAGGAGGCCATCATGCAAACCAGCCGGCCCATATCCAGCTTTCTGTCCGTGGCAATACTCTTTCTGGCGACCCTCAATTCCTCTCTTCCGGCGTTCAGTTCCACGGACGATCCCGCGGTTGTTCCCAGCCTCACGGTTTACAACCAAGGGTTTGCCGTCATTCGCCAAAAGCTGCTGCTCGATTTGAGGTCCGGCATAAATCACGTCCAGATCACCGACATCACCGCGCACCTCGAGCCCGATTCCGTAATTCTCCGTCCTCTCGACGCCGCCCAACGCCTCCAAATCCTCGAGCAGAACTACCGCAACGATCCCATCACGCAATCCTTGCTTCTCTCTCTGAACGAAGGCAAAACCATCGAGTTCGTGCTGACCGACAAGGAGGGCAACCAACGGGTCATCCAAGGCAAGATCATTCGCAGCGGTTATGTCCCGCCAGGCCTGGTCAATTTGGCCTACGGCCAGCAGCCCTATCCGCAGCCGACCCCGAATTCGCCTAACGGCGCTGAACAGCCGGTCATCGAAGTGAACGGTAAATTGCAATTCTCCCTGCCCGGCCAGCCGATCTTCCCCACCCTTGCCGACGACACCATCCTCAAGCCCACGCTTTCTTGGGAACTCGAAACTGACAAGCCCGGCTCGATGAATGCGGAGTTCAGCTACGTGACCGGCGGCATGGATTGGGAGGCCAGCTATAACGTTGTCGCGCCGCCGAAAAGCAACGTACTCGAACTGGTCGGCTGGATCACGCTCCGCAACCAGAGCGGCAGGACTTTTCCCGATGCGCGCCTCAAGCTCATGGCCGGCGATGTGAATAAGGTTCCGCCCCCAGGAGCGGGAGGCTATGGGATAGTCTCCGCAGGCCGTGCAGTATTAGGTCCAGTCCAATTCGGCCCGCCCGTCCAGGAAAAGGCCTTCGCCGAATATCACCTCTACACCCTCGAGCATCCCACCACGCTTCACGATCGCGAAACCAAGCAGGTCGAGATGGTCCGCGCCTCGGGGATTCAATCGAAAACGGTCTATGTTTACGACGGCTTCAAACTCGATCAGAACTACCAGGGCTGGAGCCAGGAAAGTATCCGCCAGCAGGAAAGCTACGGCGTTCTCTCCAATCCCAAGGTGTGGGTCATGCAGGAATTCAAGAACAGCTCAGAGAACCATCTCGGTATGCCGCTGCCTAAGGGCAGGGTGCGTTTCTACCGCCGCGACGATGACGGCCAGCTCGAATTCACCGGCGAAAACGAAATCGACCACACCCCCAAGGATGAAACGATCCGCCTCTATACCGGAAACGCGTTCGACCTGACTGGCGAGCGCACGCGCACTGAATACCGCGCCGATTTCAACGCCCGCTGGATCGACGAGTCTTTTGAAATCAAGGTCCGCAATCACAAAACCACGCCGGTGGAGATCCGCATCGTCGAGCACCTCTACCGATGGACCTCTTGGGATATTCTCAAGAACTCGGACGATTTCAAGAAGCTCGACAGCAAAACCATCGAGTTCAACGTCTCCGTACCTTCCGGCGGCGAGAAAACCGTCAGTTACAAGGTGCACTACAGCTGGTAACGCTCCGCGGCCCTCTTCCTCCTAGTGGTCCGTCCGTCACTGCGCGTGCGATGCCCTGGCAATTGAAACCCACTGACCAAAGGGCTAATCTCGGAGAGAATTAGAGCACTGCGACATAAGGAGTCCTGCCCTTTGGAAGAACTGAAACGAAATAACGGATGGAAAGTGACGCTGCGAAAACTCGCACGTGAAGCCGTCATCTTTATGCTGATTGCATTTGCCCTTGGGATAATCGGCGGATGCTTGTCTTATTACTACGCTGGTGCTGGTGCAGTTACGTGCAACTTCGCTGTCGGCAAATGTAACCGGAACTGGTTCGCAATCATTGACACCGGATTAACCTCTGGGATATTGGGGTTCGGGGCGGGATTTGCACTGTGGGTATTTTATCGGCTCGTAGTCTTCGCAATAAAAGGATAAGATTCTCCCGCCTAACTAGCAATCCATTCTTAATTTAACGCCGTTCGTTCCGCAGTTGCCAGGAAGGTTTGCAGAACGGCAGGGCGGTGGAGACTCTACTGCTCGGTGAGAGGTTTGAATCCCGTGCTCGCTCCCGCTCTTCTATGAATACTTGGGTGTTCAAGCTTTCGAAAAGGTCTCCTGCGAATTTGTAAGGTCCCTGAACGATAATCTTGTTATTGGCTAGATGCTTAAGCGTCGACATGTTCTCCAAGTAGGCGTCCATATTCTTGTATTTCGTCAGCAATAAAATAGAGTCTTGGTCCCAGACCTTGTACCCGGGAGTTACCATCCCCGCGTTTGACATGAGGTGATAATCAAGAACTGCACCCCGGCGTTGGACTGCGGCCATTACGCGCATCCAGTGGTCATCCAAGTACCGCATCGCCAGTGCGAGATTTTCAGGCTGGACCTTGATGACTTCCAGCGTCCAAACTGTTCTTTCAGGGATATTCGGGCTTTGGGCATCTCCTCCAACGACGAAGAAAAGAGGGCAAAGAAAGAGACCCGCGAGTATGTGTCCTTTCATGGCTTTACCTCCGCATCTGTAAGACGCGCTTCGAGTACGAGAAAGTTATCCTGGCACTGCTACTCCCAGGACAATAGCAGTTGGATGTTCGTGTTAGGGCGGTTCGTGGAAGGGACCTAGGCTATTGGGATGTTGTTGGACAGGAGGTCAGTCAGAGAAATCTACGTCATCGTACGCCTTTTCTCCACGAAGGACATCGCTCCCGTCTCGCACGTCGGGTTTATTGGTCGTGATGACAAAGGTTACTGCACAATCTGCGTCCGGATTTGAGAGTGTTGCGTAGGCGGCACTTTTGCACGCTTTGTTGCCGCCGGAACACTGCGTGTCTAACGGCTTGCCGTCGACGTTTAAAGCAAAATTCGAAATCAATTCGGTATCGGACATGTCCAAGGCAATGTCCCAGTTGGCCGTTACTTGTGCGTGGTCCTTACTAACCGTGATTGTGTAATGAAGCGACATGAAGCACCTACCCGTCAGAAATTGCTATTTATCAGCGCGGATACGCTCGGCAGCGACTTCGGCTTCGGTGACCGAGGCTTCACGACGGTCGGTCAGTTTCCCGGTGCCGCGATCAAATAGCGATCCATCCACTCCAGAATGAGCTTGCGCATCTCCGGCAGCTCCACGTGGGCGCAATCGAACAACTCTACGAGGAGCTCCGTTTCCTTCCCGTACTTCCGATATAGCGGCTGCAAATAATTTCGCACCTTGTCCACACCTGCCGGCGGCGTTAGCTGATCGTGCATCCCGTTCACGCTAAGGTGCGCGCGCGGGACAATCAGCTCGTTGATCTCCGCGGTCTGAAAATGCTTTAGCAACGACGGCACGTAGTAGAAGATCCCATGCCCCTGCAAGCCATGCGCTTTGATCAGCTCTTCGTAATCCGTCAGGCAGCACACATCCATGCAGAGCTTCACTCGCGGATCGAGCGCTGCCAGCCACCACGCTTTCGTCGAGCCCATGGACATACCCAGCGCACCGAGCCGCCGAGTGTCCACCTCCGGGCGGCTCGCCAGGTAATCCATCGCGCGAAATTCGTCGAACATCATCATCCCGTACAGCACTTGCCCGTTCCACAGCATCAGCTTGAAGGCATTTTCTTCGCCCTCA
>JBPYDQ010000921.1:0-6447 GCA_051986135.1 Terriglobales bacterium
CGCGCCAAGCTGGTGAAGTCCTTCCGCAACTTCTTCGACCAGCACCACTTCGTCGAAGTAGAAACCCCCATGATGCAGCCCATCGCCGGCGGTGCGGTCGCGCGTCCCTTCATCACCCACCACAACACCCTCGACATGGATCTTTACCTCCGCATCGCCCCCGAGCTTTACCTGAAACGCCTGATCGTTGGCGGGTTCGACCGCGTCTACGAGATCAACCGCAATTTCCGCAACGAGGGCCTCGGCTGGCGGTGGAATCCCGAATTCACTATGCTCGAGTTCTACCAGGCGTATGCCGATTACCGTGACATCATGGACCTCACCAAGAATCTCCTGGTGCAAGCGGCCATCGACGTTACCGGCGGTACCAAGGTAAAGTTCGGTGAAAACGAGATTGAGTGGGCCCCCTCGAACTGGACTGTAATCACCATGCGCGAAGCCATCATCCGCTACTGGCCCGATTCTGCCGGAGGCAGACCTCAGATGTCTGATTTCGCCACCCACGACTCGGTTCGAGGCCTGGTCGCCCGCTTTAACCAGTCTCACGCCCATATGGCTTACGATCCCAGTGAGCCCGCCGGCAAAACGATTGCGACCCTGTTCGAAACCGTCGCCGAGGAACACCTGATTCAGCCGACGATCATCTACGAATTCCCTTCCGCCGTCTCACCCTTGTCGAAGAACAAGCCCGACGAGCCCGACTGGACGGAGCGCTTCGAAGTCTTCGCTGCCCAGATGGAAATCTCCAACGGCTTCAGTGAACTCAACGACCCCGAGGAGCAGCGCCGCCGTTTCGAGCAGCAATTAAAACAGAGGGAGCGTGGCGACGAAGAAGCCCACCAGATGGATGAAGATTACATCCGTGCTCTCTCCTTCGGCCTCCCCCCCACCGGAGGCTGCGGTGTAGGCGTAGACCGGGTCGCCATGCTCCTCACCAACTCCCAAACTATCCGCGACGTGATTCTGTTCCCGTTGCTGCGCCCGGACAAACACTCCACCGCCGAGCAAGCCGAGAGCACGGAAAAAGAAAAAGCAGCGCCTCCTGATTTGTAACCGCGACAGGTCCGCATCCAAGCTTCGAGCAGGGCGCCCAGCCCTAAACCCGATCCAAATGTTCCAAACATTGCTACTCTAAAATCAGTAGCTCCAAAACCATTGCCCGACCCACCTCGCAAACCTGAACCGCTGAGCGTTTTCGACATATTAGGAAGTCGCGCTGGCATTCGTAACGCATTCCGGGTTGCGGGGGTAAGCATTCCTGCTAGTCTGCGTGGGACCGGCTAAGCGGGGTTTTGAGTGGCAATGGCTTACAACAGCTTTCACTTTACCTGGGACAAGGAGGGCACCTGGGGAGACTCTCTGGGTGCCACTCCGACTCGGAACTGGGGACTACCGCCAGCTCGCTGCTCTATAATGCGTTCCTGTTATGTCTCTGGCTATCGGCACCAGGCTTGGGCCTTATGAGATCGCGGCAGCGATCGGAGCCGGTGGCATGGGTGAAGTCTACCGCGCCAACGACACTCGATTGGATCGCTCGGTAGCCATCAAAATTATCCATTCCGATTTGCCGTGCACACCCGAGCTGAAAAACCGATTTGAACGTGAGGCGCGTGTCTTATCTTCCCTTTCTCATCCTCATATCTGCGCCTTGCACGACATAGGGACCAATGGTCACCTTGAATTCCTAGTAATGGAATTGTTGGATGGAGAAACTTTGTCAACGCGATTGCGTAAAGGTCCGCTGCCAGTCTCTGCTGTGGTTCGACTGGGCATCGAGATCGCCGACGCACTGGCAGCAGCGCACCGTCTTGGGGTGGTCCACCGCGATCTTAAGCCATCAAACATCATGCTGACGGCAAATGGCGCGAAACTGATGGATTTCGGTTTGGCAAAACCGAGCATGGCGGGCCGCGGCACTCGGAGCGCAACTGTATTCGCGGACTTAATGACGGTAACTATGCAGAGTCCCTCCACACCGCTTAGCGGTGCAGGGACTCTCATCGGTACTATCCAGTACATGGCACCGGAGCAAATCGAGGGAAGAGAAGCGGATGTGCGCAGCGATATCTTCGCTCTGGGTTCGGTGTTGTACGAAGCAGTCAGCGGACGCGCTGCGTTTCAGGGCAAGACCCAGCTCTCGGTAGCGTCCGCAATTTTGCAGAAGGACCCGCCTCCAATCATTGTTGAAAATCCAGAGGTTGGCTTGCCTCCCTTGGAGTACACCATTCGGAACTGCATGGCAAAGGAGCCCGATGAACGTTTCCAAAATGCGCAGGATGTGAAACTACAACTAGGTTGGTTGTCGTCGCACAACGCCCTCCCGCAAACGCCACCTGGGGAAAGAAAAAACACCATCCGGTTCATCGCAATGGGCGCGATGATTCTTGCCCTCCTTTCCACTCTTGTTATCCGCGAACTGAAGAATCGGCCTCTTCCCTGGAGCCACGGTCTTACGCGGTTCACTATCGCTTTACCTCCACAGCAAGAACTCTCGGTCAACAACACACAGGCGGTGGTGATTTCTCCAGATGGCAAGACCCTTGCCTATGTTGCTGCCGACAAAGGTGTGTCTCACCTCTACACCCGCCGTTTCGACCAGTTCGAATCCGCGGCGATTCCCGACTCGGAGGGGACAACTTTTCCCTTCTTCTCGCCCAACGGTGACTGGATTGCGTTCTTCAGCCAGGGAAAACTCAAGAAGGCGCCCGCCAACGGCGGAGTACCTGTTGTTATCTGTGAAGTTCCCACTTTTTTTGGAGGAACTTGGACACCGCAGGACAGGATTGTGGTTGCGGTTCCCAACTATGGCTTGGCTTCGGTCCCAGCGAGTGGAGGAACACTCGAGAAAGTTTTCATGGCTACAAAGGACATCATCTACCCCCAAGGACCGGCTTGGTTTTCAAGCGGGAAGTGGATCGCTTTTACAGATTTCTTGGCAGCTCGGCGAAGCATATTTGCAGTGAAATTGAATACCGGCGAAGTTAAACTGCTGCTCCGCAATGCACAAGCCCCCTCATACGTAGCCGGGCAGCTGGTGTATTTCGAAGGTGGGGCGTTGTGGTCCGTTCCCATTGACCCCGACCACATGACCCTCCGAGGAAACGCAACTCAGATAGCTAACGGTATCAGCGAAGAGCTTTATGTTGCACAATTCGGGACCTCGGAAACAGGGGTTCTGGCCTACGCCCCGGGCCCCGCGGGAAGCTTCGGGCGAAATATGTATTTAGTCGACCGAAAGGGACAGGAACAAAAATTAGATATCCCGCCGCGAGATTACGTCGATCCCGCGATTGCGCCCGACGGAAAACGGATTGCCTGCTCGTTCCGCAGCGTTTCGGGACAACAATTGGCAGTGCTAGACAGGGATCGTGGCGTTTTCACTACTCTGGTTTCGAGAGGCCTGAATGCCGCGCCTGTCTGGACGCCCGACGGTAAGAACCTGATATTTGATAGTGTCGACCC
Source organism: Terriglobales bacterium (assembly GCA_051986135.1). Taxonomy (GTDB): domain Bacteria; phylum Acidobacteriota; class Terriglobia; order Terriglobales; family Acidobacteriaceae; genus Gp1-AA122. The sequence continues at coordinate 3,463 of JBPYDQ010000921.1, forward strand.
TCAGAGCCGTGCCATTTACCGAATTTCCGCAGACGGATCTTCTGCGCCTCAAGTCGTACACACGACTTCATTGAACAGCCACGTCACTTCAGTTGCCGGTGGATACGCGGCAGTGATGGTCAATGACCCTACTACCAGCGCAGACTTGTGGCTCCTCAACCTGAGCAATCCCGAGGACATGCGCCCCTTCAAGAACACGCCAGCAGCGGAAAGGCAGGCTTCTTTATCACCGGATGGTCATTGGATGGCGTATGTGTCCAACGAATCTGGAGCCTCGGAAGTCTATGTTGAACCAGTGCCAGGCCTCGGGGGACGCCGACAGATCTCTAGCGACGGCGGTGAGGAACCGCGGTGGGTGCGAAACGGTCGAGAGATTACCTACCGCAATGGAACCAAGATGATGAGCGTTCCGGTCGAAGATCAGCTGACTCTTCGGCTCGGCAAACCGATCGAATTGTTCGATCGCAAATTCGACCGCGGCCTGGGAGTTAATGGGTACGACGTGACCCCCGACGGCCGCATGTTTGTAATGACACGCTCCCAGCACGCTGCCCCGACCGAGATCAGGGTGGTGATGGGATGGCCAGATAATCTGCTACACTAAGTTCGCCGTTCTCTGTCTCAACCTTCCCCGACAGCAAATTGGGTTTTTTAATCTGGGCGAAGATTTCCGCCAGTCCAGATGGAAGGACACTTCTATGAAAAGGGCCAGCTTACTCGCAGTATCGGTCATTGCAGTTGGGTTGGTTTCGCACTCACTCGCACAGGAGACCGCGAAGAAAACCAAAGTTCTAAAACCGGCACCCAGCCCATCCGGTGCGCTCCTCGTCCAGTGGAACGAAATAGGCCGCAAGCTCATTGCCATGGCCGAGGACTTCCCTGAAGCCAAATATGACTTTAAACCGGCCGCTGGTACACGCAGTTTTGCCGAGCGCCTGATCCACGCCGCCGCAGCCAATTATTTCTTCACCAACCTCGCTCTCGGACAAAAACCACCAGGTGAAGAAGATCCTCCTCGCACCGAGTTCAGTAACAAAGCTGCTCTCGTCGCCTACGTCAGGAAGTCTTTTGCGAACGGCGCCGCCGCCATTCAAGCAAAAGGTGATAAAGGGATTTTGGAATCGGTGGTCGATCCCTTTGCCCAGGACAATCCGGAGCACGCCGGTAAGGACCAGATACGTCTGGTGGATTTGGCCCACAGTCTGGTCGAGCATTCGGGCGAAGTCTATGGCCAGCTCACGGTTTACTACCGTGCAGCCGGAATGGTTCCGCCGGAGTCACGCCCCAAGAAGACTGCGGAAGACATTAAGCCAACGCTCCCCGGCGGTAAAGTCCGCACGTACTACATCGCCGCTATCGAAGCCAACTGGGACTATGCTCCCGGCGGAATGAACATGATGACCGGGGCCGGTTTCGCGGGCCAGGCGACGATCTGGACCGAGCACACTAAGAACCGCATCGGCACGGTCTATCGCAAGGCCTTGTTTCGCGAGTATACCGACGACACGTTTGCCACCGAAAGAAAACGCGCTCCAGAGTGGGAGCACCTGGGCATCATGGGTCCCCTTATCCGGGCGGAGGTTGGCGACACGATTGTGATCCACTTCATGAACAAAGCAACGCAGCCCTACAGCATCCATCCCCACGGCGTCGCCTATGAGCGCGACTCAGAGGGTACGCCCTATCCTGATACTAGTATGGACGGCGCTGGGCTGGTTCCACCCGGGCAAACGCATACCTTCGTGTGGAACGTGCCGGAGCGCGCCGGACCGGGTGACGACGATGCCAGTTCCGTCGTCTGGCTCTATCACTCTCACAATTGGGAGCCCCGGGACATCCATTCTGGCTTGATCGGGCCCATGGTCATCACACGCCATGGCATGGCGCGCCCCGACGGTAGTCCCAAGGACGTGGACCGCGAGTTCGCCACATTGTTTATGTTGATCGACGAGAACACATCGCACTACCTGCAGCAGAATATCGATGCCCACCTACAAGACCCAAAGTCGGCGAACAAGTTGGAGATGATTCCGATGGATTTGGAAGGTAACCTCGACCTAGCCGGCCAGGGCTTTGCTGCCGCCAATTACAAAGCTTCGATCAACGGATACATGTATGGCAATCTGCCTATGCCAGTGATGAAGCTCGGTGAGCACGTGCGCTGGTATGTGATGACCATGGGTGGCCAAGTCAATCTCCACACTCCGCACTGGCATGGAAACGTGGTGACGGTGGACAAACACCACACCGACATCTTCTCAATTTTGCCCGCGCAATTCGTGACGGCCGACATGGTTCCAGACAAGGTCGGCACGTGGATGTTTCACTGTCACGTGGACGAGCACATGGAAGCGGGCATGATGGCGATGTATCAAGTTCAGCCATAAGATATGTCGCCTCTGAACACCAAACCTTGATGCCAGACTCCGTTATCTGCACATGCGATTGGTATGCCCCGAGGATGTGTTGGGCAAGACTGTCGGCAACCCAGTAAGTCGCGGCCCTCTGAGCGCGGTGGGGAGTCGCGAGATGGGTCGCTTGGGGTGTAGCTGAATTTTCCCCGAAGAATACCACCCGGTCACGCCCATCCCACGTCCACTCGAAGATCGGCGGATTGATTCGCGCATGTCCGGAACTGCTGACGAGGGCGCAAAAGACAGCTGGCGGAGATGAAGGTTGCGAGGTGCCCTTGCAACAGTATGTTGCCCGCCGCGAGGGAACAGATTAGCCCAGGGCGTACGCTGCGAGATTGTGCGAGAAAACCGGGAAGCAGGGCAAGCGATCGAGGAATTGCGAACTGCGAGTCCAAGCGGGCAAACGCCAATCGCCAACTGCTAAGCGCTGTCTTGTTTCGCTGCAAGAATCGGACAGTCTCGACGAGTCGTTTCTTTTAGACTGTCATCGTATGACCATGTCCTTCGATTTCGATTCTGCGACCCGCCGCAAATTGGGGTACCAGCTCATCGATCGAGTCGATGAGTACTA
>JBPYDQ010000922.1:0-9881 GCA_051986135.1 Terriglobales bacterium
GGAGAGAGCCGTCGTTGCGAAAAATAAAGTAGGCGCTCAAGTCTTTTGAGGTCTGATTGATGACATAGAGACGAAAGCCGCCCTTGTCCGAGCGAACACGCGTGGGTCCGTTGTGCGCGGGCGCTGACCCCTGGCGGGTGGGTTTAATTTGACCGGTGGTCGGGTTCACGGTGTAGCCGACAACCTCATTCCCCCCGAAATCGCTGGAATAGAGAAATTTCGCTGCCGGCAGGGCCGGAGTGGAAGTCTGAGCAGCCGCAGCTCGACTGAATTCGAATGAGCTTGCCAATGTTATTGCCACCGCGAGAAGCGAGTGAAGAAATACATGCCGCATCGGAACCCTCCATGAAAATGGTCTCTTCAATTCAGAAATTGACAATCGTGACTGGTTCAGGACCTGCCCCGGAACCTGGGGAGTATGAAGAATCGAGTAGCCCAATTTCGAATTTCATTTACTGATTCACCTTTGCCCATGTTTCCCTCCTTTCTTGTCTAAAAGCGTGTGTCATTCCGAGGACCGAAACAACCGAGGAATCTGCTTTTTTCCCGCTCGAGATGACAAATAACCGTATTTCTCAAAGCTGCTAAGTCAGAAACCGTTAGTCCTACAAAAGCACGGCACTGCGATCAGCCACACAACCGCACTTTTCGCATTTCTCCCGCTTTAAACCGCCCGCTAGGTTCTATTCCGGCGTCTCGCTACGCTTGGCAAAACGCTCATCAATGGAAACTTCCTGCTACTCTATAAATCGAAAAAATCAAGCAAACTGGCTCACGGTTCTAAGAGATTTTTCAATAGGCCTCAAGGGAGCGAAGCGCGAAATTTCGATAAAGCGAACCGAATTAAACGGTCGAGGTTCGTATCGGAAGCACGATGAGCAAGGGCGGACGCCACTGCGTACTTCTGGCACGGGCTCACCCGTTGGATTCAGCTAAATTGCGTCGATGTTAGGAGGCTCGCGGAACATCCGCAAGAATCCGGAAAACTCCGTGGCCACCCCTGGCCCAACCATTCCAGCAAACACCTCGTGTTCGACACCGGCATCAGGGTCACCGGCTCAAAAAACCGGCAAGATGCTATGGGAGTACCGTTCTCCAAGGAGAAGCTATTTGTGGCGGACGTGCATGATGGTGGCTATGTTTGCCCCAGAACAATAAGTTCTACCAGCAGCTGCCTCCCGACCAACGAATCGGCGCTTGACACCGACCTCGGTAAACTTGCGCACGAGACAGGGGTGAGGATGAGCAGAGAAAAGTTTAGTCGCGCTCCAAATCAAGGTTGAAACCTATTTGAGGTCGGCATAATGAAGATGGGGACGGACAACCAGAAGAAGGTAATCGCGGCGGCGGCACTTATCGTGGTTGCGGTGGTGTTGATGGCGGCCCGGTTCTCGGATTTGTTGGGCCTGGGTTCTTCGAGTGCAGCTGCACCTCAGCCAACCGCCGGTGCCGCCGATATTCCATCGGACCGGATGGCGCGGGGAAGCGCAACAAGTAGGGATCTGGATGGAGGAATCAAAAAGAACCCAGCGCAATGGCTTGATCCCGCATTGCGCACGGACCTGCTCTGGTCGAGCGAGGATACGAAATACGAAGGAACGGGACGGAACATTTTTAAGGTATTCGTAGAACCTCTCAAAATGGGAAAAGTAATTGTGCCACCGACTCCGCCACAACCGCAGGCAGCCTATGCACCTCCGCGTCCGCCGCCGCTGGAATACTACGGATACGCGACTCCGCAGGGCGGAATCAAGCGCATTTTTCTCGCGCACGATGAAGACGTGTTTATCGCTAAGGAGGGCGAAATCGTTGACCGCCGGTATAAGGTGGTTCACATTTCGCCGAACGCGGTTGACTTACTCGACGTGCTGAGCAACAACCGGCAGACCATTACCCTGACCCAGGGATAACACCATGAAATCGTTCCAGCCCCCGAAGCGGCGGCGCAACCGAATCGAACGTTTCGGCCAAGGAGTTGAATGACGGAATGATCGATGTTGAAAGAACGGATCCGCACGAGCTTTCGAAGCAACAAACGCCATCCCAACACGGCTAAATGCTGCTCACGCTCATGTTATTTGTGACGCTGCTGGCCATCGCTTCGATGAGTTGGATCGAGAGTGTTGACTTCCAGATTAAACGCGACCTCGAAGAGGAGCTAATTCACCGAGGAGTCGGTTATTCGCCGTCGATCCGTCGATATGTAGTGATGCCAGTTACCTGGCACCCCCGGACCGGGCCCGGACGGGAGCTCATGACCGCAGCCTTCCAATTTAGTGCTTGAGTCGATAACCGAGCAGCGATCGCTTCCCTTTCGTGCTAAATTATGTAAGGTCCGCGCACCCGGGGGCGTCCAGTGTCATGTCCATCAGTGAAGTCGCCTTCAAAATTTTTGCTCTTTGCCCTCATTTACCTTTTCCTTGTGCGTTTCTGCGTCTCGCAAACTAGTCCTATTAAGGGCGACACGAAGGCAATCACAGTTCAGGGCAGGGTGCTGCTGGATCCCCAACAACTCCCGGTTAAGAAGGCTAGCATTCAACTTTTCGGGCGACGGGGGCAGGCAGAACCGTATTCCGCGGTTACTGATGCTGATGGGCACTTCGTCATCGATGGCGTTACGCCCGGCCGGTACTTAATACAGGTTGAACATCCCGGCCTTATAGCAACAGGTGCTCAGCGGAGTTTGAACGTAATCTCGCAGGTCACAAGTGAGGTGCTCCTGCACATGCACCCTGCTGCGGTCATCGCCGGCACAATCACCGATGCTGATGGCGATCCTGTGCGCGACGTAGGTGTTATGGCGACGAGAGTCGGTCGGAGCCATGGATCGCGCGGGCACGACTCCGGCACTGGAAGCACCAATGACCTAGGCGAGTTTCGCATCCCGGATTTGCGCCCGGGTCGATACACAGTTCTCGCAACCCCACGGCGTGATTTGCCCATACTCGATGCCACAAAGCCGGCGCAGGACAAAGGGCAGCTCGTGTATGTGCCAACATACTATCCCGGCACTGTCGACCAAAACCAATCAGTGCCGGTGAACGCCGAGGCGGGTCAAGAAACACCGGTCAACTTCGGAGTTCTGACGAGCCGGGCCTTTCGGGTGACCGGCGATGTGCTCGGGTTACCTTCGAGCGACGTGGCCCAAATAATGTTGAACTCTGACAATAAGGTAGACGCCGAGCAGCATCAGGAACTCCAACCCGGTGGGAAGTTTGAATTCGCCAATTTGCTGCCCGGGAGCTACCGTGTGCGGATAATCGTTGTCAGCTTGGGTAATGGTCAACCGTTAAGCGTACGTGTTGTCGGTGTCAACAGAAACATTGAAGTGTCCAGTGAAGATATTCGCGACATACACCTTCAGGTGGATCAAGGCGCTTCCGTTAGGGGCCGATTCCGAATGGAAACCGGTGAACCGTTCGACTGGACCCAACTGACAGTTACGCTCGCCAGTAGCGATGATAATTCTGGTCTATTCCTGCAGGGCAATGGTTCCGCGCCTCCTACATTTTCCATGGTCGCAAAAGACGGAAGCTTCGAAATGAAGACCGTTCCGACCGGCAGGTACCATTTGGTAGTCGGCGCTCGGCGGTCGTCTGACAAGCTCCGCGATTACTTTACGAAGTCAGTCATGTTGAATGGGCAAGACGTGGGTGATCCCGGATTTCAAGTGAATTCGGCAACTGATTTAGAAGTCGTGATCAGTGCAAAGGGCGTGACCATCGAAGGCACCGTTGTCGACGACAAGGGAAACCCTGTGCCATCGGCCACAGTGGTCGACGTTCCCGATTCCGACCGCAGATTAAGACCTGATCTCTATCAGCAGGACACAACTGATGAACGGGGGCACTTCAGCTTACGCGGACTGAATCCGGGTTCGTACACCGTGCTCGCGTTCGAAGACCTGGAGGATAGTCCGCAGGACCCCGAGTTCCTCACCTCCTACGGCAGTAAAGGAGAAAAATTCGCAGCGCAGGACGAGGGTACAGATAAGAGAATCGTGCTGAAACTCATTCCCGCAAGCTCCGAGTAAACACTCCTGGAAGGCCTGTCTTCCAACAGGTTCATCCGTTGATGGTTTTCCGCAACTGGCTGCTCTCGACGACATGGAACCTCGACCCCGACTTGCCGCCGGACGACCTGGATCTGGATCAGGGCATTTACACTCATGTTCCGCGGGTGTTCTTGGGGGGACGGCCTATGCAAGAACGTGGTGGTTCTCCACGGCCCACTTCGTATAGGCTGCTATCGAGCGAATCGCGGGTGAGTAGAGCGAGGCGTCGCGCACGCACAGCACATTGAACTCAGTGGGCATGCGCTTCAGGTACTGGCAGATTCGGTCGGTGTTGCCGTCGGAAGTGCGTCGCGCCAGTGCCGAAGCGACCGCATACTGTGCGGCCGCGTTCTCCGGCACTGGCTTCTGGTTGGGGTTCAATAGAATGGCGTCAATGTTCGGTATGAAGGCGATGACCTCCGGCCAGATCGCGGTTTGAATCGCCCACTCGGACCACTCCGGAACATCCACTTCGAAGTCGATGTGGACGAAACGACTCCCCATGGGCGTCGGCATCCGGGTCGTAGCCGCACGGTCAGAATCACGGTTGCCCGCGGCAAACAATTGCCCAACCTTCGGGGAGCCTATATTCACCGAGCTTGCGATCCAGGACGAGTTGAACAACTGGCCTCTACCATAGCAGGCTCGGCATTCAGTTCATCTAGAAACAGGATCCCTTCGCCGCCCTGGGGGAGAAAATGATGACGACCGCTTTCAGGCAGCGGAATACAACTGACGCTTTCATACATCTCCTTTCTTCTGCCAACTTATGCCTCCGATCTGCACTCTCGCCCAGGTTATGCTTCCAATCCGGTGTTTGTCGTCGCCGAATGCGCGCCGAAAACAAACGCTAACTTGTCACCAATCGTCATAGCTGGCGACCTACGAATATGGCTCCCGGTGAGCTGTCCTGTTTCTTTCTGTGAACACGGCGCGCAGCCGAGAAATTGTGAGTTGCTGAACCAGCTACTCTGGTGTATTCTGTGCCGACATTGGAGGAGCTCATGCTCCGTTGCTTCGCGTATATAGGTCTCCGTGTCGGCATTTCCATACTCCTAATTACAACCTCGGCCTTCGCTGGCACGATTATTCATGTTCCAGCCGATCAGCCGACGATTCAGGAAGGCATTAACGCAGCCAGCAATGGCGATACAGTGGTTGTCGCGCCCGGTACGTACTACGAGAACATCAATTTCAACGGGAAAGGGATCACAGTTATCAGTGCCAAAGGACCTGCGGTAACCATAATCGATGGGAATCAGGCCGGGGCAGTCGTGAGCTTCATCAGCGGTGAAACCAACCAGGCACAAATCAGTGGCTTTACCATTCGGAACGGTTCGTTCGGCGGCGTAAACATCTTCGATGCTTCCCCTGTGATCTCCGGCAACGTGATAACTGGGAACTGCAGCGATCAGGGCGGGATTCAGGCGTACCAGGGAGCCCCAACCATCCAAGGCAACCTGATCAGCGACAATGGGCTAACTCCAGGCTGCACAGACTTCGGAGGCATATCCATTACTTATGACAGCGGTGCCTGGATTATCGGCAATGTCATCACTGGTAACGAGGGCGGAGGCATTTACCTCTTGGGGTCGGGGTTAAACCATCTTATCCAGCAGAATATTATTGTGGATAATCTCGGGGCTGGGATCAATTCAATCGGTAGCACCATGACGCTGGTGCAAAATCTCATCGCCCAGAATCAAGGTACAGGAGTCACTTGGTCTAGCACTCCTCAGACACTGATCAACAATACGATTGTTAATGATGCGTCCTCAGCGGAAATCAGTGCCACTTCCATGGACGGCCAAGTCACCGTGCAAAACAACATGATCGTGGGGACAGGAAACCAGAGCGCGGTTTACTGTGAAAGTCTTACTGGTCAACCCGTCATCAACAACAACGACGTGTTCGATGAAGATGCGCCGGCGTATGCTGGGGCCTGTCCAGACCCGACCGGCACCAAGGGTAACATTGCGGCCGATCCTCTATTCGTAGATTACCTGAGCGGAAACTACCATCTGCAAGCCGGGTCGCCGGCCATTGACGTCGGGGACAACTCGGCTATTGGGCTACCAAAGACGGACTTTGACGGGGATGACAGAATCATCAACAAGATAATTGACCTTGGTGCCGACGAGTATTCTCGGAACACGGCTCTGACACTTTCAAGCCACGAGCTTCGGTATGGTGGACAAGTCGTTGGAACGACCGGCTCGCCGCAGACAGTAACGCTCACGAATCACAGGTCGAGCACAGTTGCCTTGAATCTCATTGAAACCGGAGCGAATTACCGTCAGACAAACAACTGCGGCAAAACATTGGCGGCGGGGGCTAACTGCCAGCTCATAGTAGCTTTTTCACCAGCGGTGGGAAGCACGATCAACAGCGCCCTTAGCATCTTCACCAGCGCAACCTTGAACCCTCTTGCCGTCGTACTGACCGGCACCGGGCTCGCTCCCCAGGTCCAGCTCCCATGTTGTTTCTTTTTCAATGGCATAGTTATTGGCACACCGTCCACCCAAACCGGGCAGTTAACCAATGTTGGCCAGGCACCGCTCACTTTCAAGAGCATCGTATATAGCGGCCCGTCAGATTTCGGGGAATCTAACAACTGTCCTATTGCTCCCAAAAAGCTTGCAGTCGGAGCATCGTGCACTGTCACTGTTGTTTTCACGCCTACCAGTGTAGGCAACGAATCGGGAACCATCACCTTTTACGACAATGCTCTACCCAGCCCGCAGGCAGTCAATGTATCCGGAAGCAGTGTCAGCGCAGGAGTGCCGACATTCAACCCGACGTCGCTCAGCTTCCCTACTACGTTGATCGGGCGAAGCAGCCAGCCACAAACTGTTACTCTCACCAATAGTGGCACTGGCGCTTTGGGGATCAGCAGCATCAGCTCTATTGGTGACTTCCTTCAGACCAACAACTGTCCGGCAAGTTTGGTGGTCGGCGTCAGCTGCACCGTTAGTGTCACGTTCACTCCTAGCGTTCAGGGAAATGACACTGGATCCCTGTTTGTGTTCACTGACAGTTCAAATTCCTTGGCGCAGTTGCCGATGTCCGGTACCGGCCGAGCGCCGGCTCCAACGATTTCATCTCTGTCAATTTCTAGTGCACCGGCCGGTTCGGGGCCCACACAGATCACGGTCACAGGCACCGGCTTTGTGTCCAATACCCAGGTGCTTTGGAACGGCGCGGCACTGCCCTGTTGCTTCTATGCTAGCGGAACCACGCAGATCACTGGTACGATTCCGGCGTCGAACTTGTCGTCTCCCGGCACTGATCAGGTCTCGGTTTCGACCCCATCGCCCGGCGGCGGTACCTCCAGAAAGCTGCCATTCGTTGTGTATCAGCCGAATAAATATGCCGTTTCGTCCGAAACTTATCGTTACCGCAGCATCTCCGGAACCAACCTCAACCTTTGTTACTCTTGTCAAGCAGTTCAGATAACCCCGCCGTTCGACATCCAGTTTGGCGGCGGCAGCTACACCAGTCTGTGGGTTGCGCCAGGGGGAACGATCTCCTTCAGCAATTTTAGCTATGAAGGTGATTCGCAGATTCCTACCTCGCAGGTGGATACCCTGGTGGCGCCCTTTTGGGCCGATCTCTATCCGTTTGGAAGCGGAAACGATAACAATGCGTTCTGGGAAGTGCTTGGTTCACAACCGAATCGCGAGTTGGTCGTCGAGTGGCGAGATGTGGGCATCTGCTGTGAGAGCACAAATACGGTGACGTTCCAAGTAGTCTTCTTCGAAGGGAGCAGCAACATTCTGTTCAATTACAAGAACACCGCGTTTGGCGGCTCCTATTCGAACAATAACAATGGCGCAACGGCAACCTCAGGCGTGCAGGTTTCTTCCAGTCTAGGAAGCCAGTTCAGCTACAATCACCCCGTGCTCAAGAGTAAAACCGCCCTCTTTTGGTATCCCGCTACTCCGACGGCGACAGTCTCGACCGGCGACCTGTCATTTGGATATCACCAGATTGGCAGTAAGAGCCTTCCCCAGAAGGTAACGTTGACTAATGGTGGCGAGGTCGCGCTGACAATTTCGAGTGTCACGATTAACAACAATGATTTCCAGGAAACTAATAACTGCGGCGGGAGCCTGGGTCCTCACAGGAGCTGCGCGATCCATGTAGTCTTCAATCCAAGCCTGCCGTCCGCCGAGACTGCAACTCTATCCATTAACGACAACGGTTCGAATGCTCCCCAAACCGTGGCTTTGTCAGGGATGGGTTCGGTCACGTCAGTCCTAATCTACCCCATCTTGGCGAATTTCGGCAGCGTTCCAGTCGGCCAGACGACTACTGTTCCTGTAGTATTGGCTGACGCAGCGAACGACACCCTTACGATCCAGAAGATCACCACGAGTCCAGGCGTCTATACCCAGACAAGTAACTGCGGTGCGTCCTTAGCGCCGGGAAAGAGTTGCACAATAACGGTGGCATTTGCCCCGGTGCAGCAGGGCAACGTCACTGGCAAACTCTCGATGGCGTTAAACGATAAGCCGTTGGTTGAGGAAGTCAAGCTGGTCGGATCAGGAAAGTAAGGTCTTCGCCCGAGTTAGAGGTGGCAGCGAAGCTCCTCGGCCAAGGGGTTGGCTTGTGACGAACAACCAGAAGCGTCTAGCGGGTATTTCTCTGCTTTACTCTTGCTACGCCAGACGATCGTCAAAGCGTCCCGACTCTTTGCCGGGATTGATTCTCAGCACTGTCGGCATCGCGATCGGCCTTATAAGCTCCCGCGGACTCGCGCGGATCATGATCAGGATGCTCATTGGCGTTAGGCCAACAGATCCTGCGACTTATGGCTCGCACAGAAAGTGCAGCCGGTTTCTATCTCGGTGCCGGTGGCCGGTGCGTCGCAGGGCAATTCGTGGCGATCGTCCTGGTACCCGCAGCGCGGGACTTCTTCCCGGATTCCGCGCGCGAGAGCAGCCTCGATGTTCAGCCGTTCGGCTTTGTCGAGGACCAGGCGAAGGTTCCTGTGCCGAGAAATGATCTGATTGGTTTTCGTCTCGATGACATGCCAGCTGAAGGCTTCGTCGGTGGTCGGGAGGACGAGAACATGGCTTGCCGCCATGATTGGCTTTTACTAAGGCGAACGGATTAAAAGGGCCGGTGAGTGTTCTCGAGCCGGGTCCCCCGGCAAACCCAGTCCGTCCGCAATACATTGAAGAGCAGGCGGCCTGACGTAAAATCAACGCACGACCAGAACCGCATGATCGCGGCCAGGTACCAGGGTGTCTGGCCCAGCAATAAGACCCGCGGACTATTGAAAACTGCCGGTTCGTTTTCGGTGTTTGCGCGCGTGCTTCGAGGTGCGCGGGGAGTACCAAAAAAGTCCGGCAAAATGGAAAGAACACACAGATATGCCGAACGTCAACGAGACAGATGAACAGCCAAAGCGCCGCGTTGTCACGGCCGAGTCGATGGCGGCAAAACAGCGCGACATATCCGTCAGCGAATTTTTCGCCAAGAACAGGCACCTGCTAGGCTTCGATAATCCGAGAAAAGCTCTCCTGACGGCGGTTAAAGAGGCTGTCGACAATTCGCTCGACGCCTGCGAGGAAGCGGGCATTGTTCCCGAGGTCTGGGTTCATATCGAAGCTACGGGTCTCAATCGGTACAAAATCGGTGTCCAAGACAACGGGCCGGGCATTGTCAAAAAACAGATCCCGCTAATTTTCGGAAAACTGCTGTATGGTTCGAAATTTCATAGACTGCGGATGAGTCGAGGACAACAGGGAATCGGTATCAGCGCTGCGGGCATGTACGGGATGCTGACTACGGGCAAACCGGTAAAGATCGTTTCCATGAC
>JBPYDQ010000923.1:0-3940 GCA_051986135.1 Terriglobales bacterium
CTTGATTCAGTTTCATGAATACTTCCATGGAGACACCGGCAAAGGACTCGGAGCGAGTCACCAAACCGGTTGGACCGGGCTGGTTACAAAACTCTTGCAGCAGAGCAGAGAGTCCCATAAACGAAAAAGGAGTGAAAGATCGCGTGCCCACGCAGATTGAAATTTCGGTTCTTGAGAAGCATGAAGGCGATCCTGATATTTCCTGGAAAACCGAACAGCGGACAACCCTCGATTCACGAGAATTCCCTTAGCGAGTGATCAGCGACGTCCCCCTTCGTTCGTAGAGGCGTTCAGACTCAACCCTTTCGCCCCCCAACCTCAAGAGCGAACGCGCTCAAGAGACGCACCTATCAGCTCACTAGGTTAGTTGTTGGTTAGCGCACACGATCTCGGGCGGGCGGCGGCTTGATAATATTCGGCGGGTTAATCCCTCCAAAGTAAGTTTGTTCGGTGGCGAGCAGATCTTAGTCCGCAACCGTTCCACAGCTGTCCCCTCTCACTTGACGGCAGCACGGAGTTTGCGAACAGCGCCGGGAATCTCCTCTATCGTGACACCGCCGAAGCCCAGGATGAACCCTTGGCGCGACGGCTTGACCAGATAGGACGGAGAGAGAGGCCAAAGTGAAAGATTCTGGCCGGCGGCTCGTTTGGCGATTTCCACATCGCGGTACCCGGCTGGAAGGGTCACAGCCAAATGCATACCAGCCTCGTCTCCGACAGGTTCGACGAAGTTTCCGAGATCGTTGTCGAGGCAATCCACCAACACCTTCCTGTACTCACCATAAAGGACCCTCATTCTGCGTATATGACGGGCAAAGTGCCCCTGCGCAATAAAGTCCGCGAGCGCTTCCTGATATAGCGTAGGCGGGCCAAGGTCCATCACACGGCGGATCGTGCGAAAGCGAGCGACGAGGTCCGGCGGAATGACGATATAACCGAGTCGCAAGGAGGGAAATAGAACCTTGCTGAAAGTCCCAACGTAAATCACGTGAGAGTTGGCATCGAGCCCCTGTAAAGATGCGATCGGCAGGCTCTCATATCGATACTCGCTGTCATAGTCGTCTTCGATTATCCAGGCACTGGATTTTTGCGCCCAGTCCAGCAATTGCAGTCGGCGCGAGGCGCTCATAGTCACCCCGAGCGGAAACTGATGAGAGGGCGTAACAAAAGCCGCCCTCGCCCTGCGGCTTTTATTTATGCCGACGGCAACATCCAAACCTTCAGTGTCAACGGGAACCGGTATGAGATGACAGCCGTTCAGTGCGAAAACGTCTCGCGCCAGACGGTAGCAAGGTTCTTCTATCCAAACACGACTGCCGGGTTCGAGCAGAACCCGGGCTGAAATCTCCAGTGCTTGTTGAGAACCGTTGACGATCATGACTTGCTCGGCTTCGCAGCGCACCGACCGTGCGGTTTTCAAATAGTTGGCGATCGCTTCGCGGAGCAGCTTGGAGCCCATCAGGTCACCGTAGTGAGCTGACTGGGTGTCCATCTGTCGACACCTGCGCGCAACCAGGTTGGCCCAAACTTGGAGGGGGAACTGATCGACAGCGACCTGGCCCACACGGAATGCCCCCCAGCAGCGCATCCATGGCGGAACTTCGGTAGATGGAAGGATGGAAGCGCGGCTCGCCGCCGGCTGGGGTCCGGAGCCGGGCGGCGCGTAGGTTGCCCTGGTGAGGGTGCTCGATGTCAGGTGATCCGGAATGGAATCAGACACGACGGTTCCGGCGCCCACTCTGCTCTGGATGTAGCCCTCAGCAAGGAGCTGAGCGTAGGCATTCAGAACGGGAAATCGCGAGACCTTGATGTCGGAGGCGAGCACTCGCGTCGAGGGAATTCGTTGTCCGGGACGAAGGCGGCCTTCGACAATAGCTGCACGGAAGCCATCGTAGATCTGAGTGTGAAGTGCCTTCACGGCTTTTCGGTCGACGGCGATCATGGGGGCAAACCCAGAGGCCACTCTTCGCATAGCAGCGCATCATAATGGCTATGTCAAAATGGGGCAAGTGGCTATTGTGTCCGACCATTTTAAAAGGCATCGTAGCAAAAACGCGTTTGTCCTGTGGCCCTGCCCACCCGAGGGACTACCTCTCATGTTGCGTATCCGCCATTGTGTGGAATGTCCGAAGTGCTTCACTCGATACATCGTTTCTTTTAGTCCATATCGCAATGGCTCCTATCTCATAACCACCGATGGCTCATCGGAAGAATATGCGTTGCATTGCTCCTGCAGCAGAGCGTCGGCGATGAGCCGGTGGAGGACAGTGAAGGCTTGCGCGGTGTCGAAGGAGGCATATGGTCGCGGCTACGGAGCGCCGGATGAAATAACACCGATTCCTAATGAGCTGCGGGCTGCGTGTCCAGTTGGCCCTGAATACCTCGACGACTGGAAAGCGACGGAGAGACGCAAGAACTCACTGTGAGGCGTGCCACGGTCAACCGGCTATGCCCCAGGCCCGAGCCAGGGGAGTGCTTCCATCAAGACTAATACTCGTGCGGATTACAACAGAGTCGCTAGCTTCGAGCTTCTCGGCAGGAGAAGGCTCTTCAGCCGCCAGCACGAGCAAAAGAAGGCGATCAATACCGCCCACCAGATTGCCAGGATCGTATTTACTGCCCAATTCGGTGCGGCGCCTACTCTTCGCAACAGGAACGGGAGAAAGTTCCAGGTGGTGATGTGGACGTAGTCCCAGGGGTCTTCGGTCATTGCATGATTGCTCAGACCCCAGGCGTCCATTCTTCCCAAGGCGAATGCGGCGATGTTCTTAAAGCGCAAGCCGATGACGAATGTCGGGTGCCCCAGAGTTTCCATCTGGTAGATCTCCAGAGGGAGCCAGAAAGCCAGGGAGGCGATTTGAACAACCAAACTGATTGCGATCAGAGCCATGCCGGTTCGCCACAGAAACTTCCCAAGGAGTTGGCGGTACCTTAATAACAAGGGCACTGAGATGAAAGCTGCTAATTGCGCGGTGGTGGAGACGTAGCGATCGCCCCATGCGAAATCGCCGCTCCAGACCGTGTAGCGGGCGTAGAAGCTGATGTACGCAAGCAGAAGGACGAACGCGGCGAGGACGTACGCTTTGATTCCCGGACTGAAACTACGCCAAGCGCGGACGACGATCAGAATGGTCAGCACCAGCAGAGGATCGAATAGAAAAATCGACTTTTCCGGCGTAACTAGGGGACCAAGAAATCCGACGTGGAACGGTGTTTCCCACGGGTAATTCGCGGGTAGGGTGGGATCGAGTTGGTGGTATTCCTTCGCGAACACCGAGACATAGGTGTTTAAGAAAGATCCGAAGCGATAGAACTGGTAAACGCGGTCAGCCACGAAAAAAAGGGCGTAAACTGGCACAGCAATTTTCGCGTACGCGAGAAAACGTTGCCACATGATGCGTGCGCTCACGCGCTCGAACACGAGGGCGAGCAACAGGAATATTCCCACCGCCAACAGGTCCAAGCCGGTTGTCAGGCGCGTAAGTAAATTCAAACCTAGCGCGCTGGATCCAATCAGCAACAATCGGGGCCTACCGATGCGCAGCCATTCGTACTGATACCTAAAGCCCAGAAGGGTCAGCAGCTGGATGTAGTTGTTCTCCATCATGTTTTGGGTGTAATGCAGGTGAGTCGTGCAAAACAGCAGGGCCAGCACGCCTGTAATTGCCTGAGCGGAAGTGAAATTCAAGGAAAGGAGAAAGCGTAAGCAAACCACGGCGGTCAAGGCATTGATCAGGATATTGATGATGTAGCTGACAACGATGCTGCGAACGCTGGGATCGTTTCCGTTGTAGCCGGCGAAAATCGGAATGTGCTCGATACCGGTAGCCATCAGATCGGCGGGCAATAACAGCAGCGGTTGGCCGATTCCATACCAGTCGTAGAGTTTGCCGCCGCGCCCGTGTAGGCCGAATTCGGGATACTCCTGGGGGAACACGGG
>JBPYDQ010000924.1:0-3061 GCA_051986135.1 Terriglobales bacterium
GCCACAGTGCGGCAATTCTAGGTTGCGACCTGAGGCAAGTCAACGAATCGGGACGGCTCTAGTGCCGAAGTTACCGTTACCGGGAGTTATGCCCCCAGTCGTCGTTGGCTCGAACCGTCATGTCGCACAGCGAGAGCTTTCTTGCGCCCAGCCGCCCGAAAGTAGCATACTCGGCGCGTTCATTCTGTATCTCGGGCATCTTTCGTCCATTAGGATTCCACCCTGTTACCGTGAGGCACTATGAATCTTCGGCACATTTTCCGTGGCGGCATACTTGTTGCTTTTTGCTCGCTTACGGCACACGAAGCAAACATAGCGGCTCCGCAAGCACAGCAGGCGTCGGCTGATACTAAGGCTGTGACCGCTCAGGCTCTGGCCTCCACGGGATCAACGTCGGAGGCGCCAGCGGCCACGCCGCTGAGAGTCACCAAGTACACATTGCCCCCGGACCGTTATCAAAAAGCTCACAACCTGGCTAAAATTCATTTTCGGCTCGCGCTGATCAGTTTCGTGTATGGGCTTGTAGTGTTGTGGCTGGTGCTGCACTGGAAGATTTCCGCGAAGTACCGCACGCTGGCTGAACGTACATCCTCGAGGCGCATTCTCCAGGCGCTAGTGTTCTCGCCGCTGATCATCCTCACGATTAACGCCTTCGAGCTGCCCACTGGCATTTATGAGAATTGGGTTTCGCGGGAATACGGCCTCTCGGTGCAGGGTTGGGGCTCGTGGTTCTGGGATTGGACGAAAGGCCAGCTAGTTTCGGTCATTATCGGGACGATCCTGATCTGGCTGCTATATGGAGTTATTCGGAAATCCCCCCGGCGTTGGTGGTTTTATTTCTGGCTCGTTTCGCTGCCCATCCTGCTGCTGGTTCTCTTCCTCCAGCCGCTCATCATTGATCCACTCTTCAACAAATTTGAGCCGCTGCAGCAAAAAGATCCAGCGCTCACCGCCAGCTTGGAAAAACTGGCGCAGCGCGCCGGGCAAAACATCCCGCCGGAACGCATGTTCTGGATGAACGCGAGTGAGAAGACAACAGCTGTGGATGCCTACGTTACAGGTTTCGGTGCGTCGAAGCGCATCGTGGTTCTGGACACGACCATCGCCAAAGCGACCACCCCGGAAATCGTGTACGTCGCGGGGCACGAAATGGGCCATTACGTTCTCCAGCACATCCCGAAGACTATTGTTGGAGCCGCTGGCTTTTTGTTTGTGCTTTTCTATCTTGGCTTCCGCACCATCGGGTGGGTTTTGGCTCGCTGGGGTGCCAAATGGGAGGTTCGCAGTCTCGATGATTGGGCGTCACTGCCTGCCATGCTGGCGCTTCTCTCTGTTTTTGCTTTCCTTGCCAATCCCATCACCAGCGCGTTCAGCCGTCACCAAGAACACCAAGCCGATCAGTACGGACTAGAAGTCACTCATGGCCTCACGCCGGACTCCGGTCAGGTAGCTGCGCAGGCGTTTAATCTGCTGGGCGACGTGGACTTGGCTGATCCCGAGCCTAATCCCGTGGATGTTTTTTTGTTTTACAGCCACCCGTCGATTCCGGACCGCGTACAATTTGCGCTGGCCTATGACCCCTGGTCGCATGGGGAGTCCGGGGAATTCGTGAAGTGACGAAGCGTCTGCTAGACGCGCAGGCCACGAATTGATCTAAGACTCTATTGCGTGTTCAGCGAGCGCGGTATGTCAAATCTCTAGGCGGGACCACCTCCGGGACCTCACCACGGCGCAGGGCTGCAATCAAAGCTCTCAGTTCCTCCCTGTCTTTTTCATCCGACAAACGGTCGAATTTTGGAAGTCCCCAACGGATTAGTTCGAGTCGGTCATCAGCAATTGCAACGGACGTAACATCGTCCCAATCCCATTTGCCTTCTGTTCCGAGGAGATGCTTCTCAAGCTCATCGGCAAACTCTTCGGGTGTAACTTTTCGTTTTGTGGGCAGCGCGGCCAAAAGAAAAACGAGAACAATGATTCCGAATGGAACGACCAAGGACAAAGCTAAGTTATGCAGGACGAAAGCAGTTGCAGCCGCCGCAAGAAATAAAACTAGCAGCACAATCGTCCAGTCCAAAAACTTCGGTGGGTAAAGTTGAAGATGAAAACCCATTCAGAGATGGTTCCCCTGCCTGAATCATCGCGCCTATATACGAGCAAGAATAATTGCTCTCCCTCGAAAACCTTCGGTGGTTAGATTAGGCGGCTTTAATGGGCGCTAGAGTCACCTTGTGACCTAGTTTCTCAAGTCGTTTGATGAAGTATCGCTTCAGACCGTCAGAGTCCATGCGATCGAAATAGTCTCCGCCGAGATCCTCGTAGTTGCGCTGGTTCTTTTGCAGGTAGTAGCCAATGATGACAAGGCTGTGTGCTACCGCGATGATGGCCCTCTTGCTGCCACGTCTGGAAGCTATTCGCCGGAATTGCGCTGACAAGTAGGTGTTCTTGGTTCGCGCTGCAGCCCAGGCACACTGACATACCATGCGACGCAGCCATGGACTACCTTTGCGTGTTTTACCACCCAAGCGTTTGCCGGCGCTTTCGTGATTACCTGGGCACAGGGAAGCCCAACTGGCTAACTGCTCAGCCGTTGGAAACTGCGCCATGCTGTGACCTACTTCGGCTAGAAGAGTCCATCCAGCTACTCGATCGATGCCCGGTATGGTGTCCCACCGAGCCACGGCTTGTGACAGCTCCGGCCGTTCTTGTCCGATGTCCTCCAACCGTTCATCCAGCAATACGATCTCGTGCTCGACAAAATGCAATTGGTCAAGTAAACGCCGGAGCAGAAACCGGTGATGTGGACGTATCTTTCCTTCCAGGGCAAGTCTCAATTGTGGGGTTTTGGCACGGAGATGTCCTAAGGCCAGGGACGCAAGGTACTCCGGATCATCTTGACCAGCGATGATTTTTTCCAGCATGGCCCGTCCACTCTTGCCGAGTGTGTTCGTGGCCACGCTCGCCAGTTTCACATTTGCGTCCTCAAGCACCTTCTGAATTCGGCTGCTGATACGGGAAGCTTCTTGCGATAGGCTCGCGCGCATTCTCGTTAGGTCTCGTAAAT
>JBPYDQ010000925.1:0-32175 GCA_051986135.1 Terriglobales bacterium
ATCTTGAGCCATTCGTAGTTCAACCCGGCGCGCAAATGCCCGCGAAATCCACCCAGGTCCCAACTGGATTCGGGGATGAGGATTAGGTTCGGTAGGACTGTTTCGGGCGATCCTGGCGCCTGCCGAACTCCTTCGTCTCCCGGCATAGAAGGCACCCCTTAAAGGCCTGGCTCTCCGCCAGTTTCTTGAGCTTCACGTTTTCCGCGATCCCTCCGCTTCGAGCATGCTGCGTACTTATCGTGCCCATTGGTGAACAGCCTGCTCGATTTCTCTCGCGGTGCCGACAAGAAAAGCCTCTAGACGCCGAACTGCCAAGGCACTCCGATGCGCCGGCCGCGGGCAGCGATCTGGCCGGCTCGCTCTCGAACGCTTTGCCGAAGACCGCCTCATAGAGGAAACAACTGTTCTCGAAACCCTAGACCTTCGTGTACCTTTGTGTCCTCCGAGGTGAAACCGGTTCTTCCTGGCCCAGAGGGCACAAAGGGACGCGAAAGCTTATGAGCATTCAGGAAAGCAATTACTGGCTGACCACGGTCGAGATGCCGGCGGCGAATACGGCGCCCACTCTGCCGGAGCGCATGGATGTGGCGGTGATCGGCGCGGGGTTTACGGGACTCTCGGCAGCACGTGAATTGGCAAAGAAGGGGGCGAAGGTTGCGGTCTTGGAAGCGGAAACGATTGGTTGGGGCGCCAGTTCCCGCAATGGCGGGATGGTTCTCACCGGCCTGAAGCTGGGCGTGAATCAACTGATATCGCGGTACGGGCGCGAGATGGCCCGGGCGATGTACGCTGCGTCAATTGCCTCGATCGATTACGTGGAGCAGATAGTACGCGAGGAGAATATCGAGTGCGATTTTTCGCGCTCCGGCCATCTGGAAGTTGCCTGCAAGCAGAAGCACTTTGCCGATTTCGTCCGGCAAGCCGAGGTTACCGCCCGCGAGTTCAACCACCCGCTTCGCATCGTTCACCACGACGAGCTTGGCGCCGAGATTGGATCAAACATTTATTACGGTGGCATGGTCGACGAAATCAGCGCGGGGATAAATCCGGCGCGCTACGTGGCAGGCTTGGGCAGCGCCGCGCTGCGGGCGGGAGGCTCGGTCTACGGGAGCACGCGAGTGAAAACGATCGAGCGGGCCTCGCGTAACGGCGCGCCGGGATGGAATATCTTAACGTCGCGTGGTCAGGTTTGGGCGCGCGATGTCATGGTGGCGACCAGCGGCTATACCGGCAAAGCGACGCCCGCCTTGCAGAAGAAAATCATCCCGGTCGGTTCCTACATCATTGTCACCGAGGTGCTGCCGGAGACGGTTGCGCATGAACTCAGTCCCCGCAACCGCATGATTTTTGATTCCAAGAATTATCTGTACTACTACCGGATTACCCCCGACCGGCGCATGCTGTTCGGCGGGCGCGCAGCTTTCTTTCCGGAGACAGCTGATTCCATCCGGCAGAGTGCGGAAATTCTGCGGCGAGGCATGATCGCCGTCTATCCTCAATTGAAAAACACCAAGCTGGAATACGTGTGGGGCGGGACGTTGGATTTTGCCTTCGACACCATGCCCCATGCCGGGCAAATGGACGGGATCTACTATTCGCTCGGCTATGCCGGACACGGAGTTGCGATGGCCACCTATCTTGGCCAGAAGATCGCGCAATACATATGCACGGGACGCGATGAAAATCCCTATGCTGGGATTCGGTTTCCGGGTGCGCCCCTGGGGTTATACAACGGAAATCCGTGGTTCCTGCCGCTGGCGGGCATCTATTACAAGTTTCGTGATTGGGTAAGCTGAAGCCCCAAACTCACGAGTTACCGTCAGCCGGTCTCTGTTCTTCGGGACTCGTCTCTTCCGACGACTAGGGCAGCGAGGCGGAACGAGAGTTCAGCTTCGTCTTTTGCCGGATGAAACAATCGGCCCCATAGGCAACTGGGCCGAGCACCAGTGCGACCGGGCCCCAGCGCAGCGCAAAAGCGTTGCTGCCGAACAGCGCCAGCAAACTCATCACTGCTGGCGCGATGATCACGTAAAGAAGTCCGATACGTCCGCCGGGTATGACATAGGAACGGGGCAGTGCGGGATGCTTGCGGCGCATCCCCCAGGCTGAAAGCACCGTCAGCACGGTGGTGGCGGAACGCAACCAGACGTAGATCGTAATCAGCCCTGCCAGGGTTTGGAAGGCCAACAGCGCATAAATGATCGCGGAAACAACGATGGCAATCCAGGGCGTGCCATATCGAGGGTGCAGGCTGGTTAACTTCGCGGAAAGATAGCCATCTTCCGCCATGGCCGAGGGCATGCGTGTGGTGGTCAGGACGGTGCTGTTTAACAGGGCCACATTCGTGACCATGGCGGCGACCGTCATCGCGAATCCTAATGGCGGGCCGCCTATCAGACGTGCGGCCTCGGAAAGATAACCGGTGTGCCATTCCTGCCAGTTACCCAGAGCGCCGAGGGAGGCAATGGTCGGCAGGATATAGGTAGCCATCGACAACGGGACCACCAGGGCGAGGGCCCGTGGATAGGTGCGCTGCGGGTTCTCCACTTCTTCGGCAACGGTCGATAACTGCTCATATCCGGAATATCCCCACAAGACCAACGCCAAGCCCACGCCGAATACCTGGAACAAAGGCTTGTGCGGGGGAATCACAGGGAGGAAGGGATTGTGCTGCCATTTCGCGAGGCCGAGCACGATCAGTCCGGCCACCGGCAAGAGGATAGCCAGTTCCAGAGCCGTGGCAACTTTCCCGACCAGCTGAATGCCGCGCACGTTAAGGTAAGCAATGATTGCGATCAGCGCCAGGGAGACCAGGTAGTGTTTCCATCCAATGATTTGGGGAAACCAGAAGCGGATATAGTCGGTGAATAAGACAGCATAGACGCCGCCCAGCAGAAACGAAGCCGACCAGTTCCACCAGCCTGCCAGGAACCCCCAGAAGTCTCCGTAAGCGGCGCGTGTCCAGCGGTAGAAGCCACCTTCAACAGGCATGGCGCCGGTGAGTTCAGCCGAGACTAGCGATACCGGAATACACCAGAAGAAAGGCACCACGAGCAGATAGATCACAGTCAGGCCTGGACCGGAGGTGGTGATCGTGTCTTCCAGGCCGAACGGACCCCCAGTCGTATAGGAATACATCAGGAAGACGAAGTAGACGAGACTGGCTCTGCCTGCAGCCGCGCGAATGGGGCCCTCCCTAGAACCCGGGCACCTTAGCAGAAAAGCGGGAAGAAGTGAAATTGGTGACACTTGCGCGCACACAGACGTCGCAAGCTATCTCACCACGGCCGCTACCGAGCGAGACCCTGCGTGGCGAATAGCCCCGTGAATCGAGCCTCCAGATCCAGCAGTTTTCGTTTGGTATCCAGGCCGCCACCATACCCGCAAAGCGTGCCATCGGAGGCAATCACCCGGTGACAAGGCACGACGATGGCAATGGGATTTTGATGGTTGGCCGAGCCGACTGCGCGGAAGCCCTGCGGCTGGCCCACAGCTCGGGCGATGTCGGCATAGGTGCGCGTCTCGCCGTAGGGAATCTCTAAGAGCGCGCTCCAGCATTTCAGTTGAAACCCGGTTCCGCGTAAATCGAGGGCGAAGGTGAAATCCCGCCGTTGACCCGCGAAATACTCCCCCAGTTCGCGAACATAGCTGCGAGTCGCCTCTTCCGATTCCGTCCAGATACTTTTTGAGCTCTTGGGCGGGAAACTACCGCGATCAAATTCGAGGAGCAGGAGGCGGCCGTTCGAGACCGCGAGATTCAGAGGACCGACCGGGGAATTGATTCTCGAGTGGAAGAAGGTTTCCATATGGCAATCGGATGCATAAGGCCAAGAGGAGTTGCGAAATTCAATTGCCAGTCCGAAAGAAGTCTCCTCGAGAGGTTGGTCGAGAGATCCGCGTTGCCCCGGTCGGGCTTGAACTTGCTTAAATAGGCCAATCCACTTTCCCGCCGGCACCAGCGAGCGCGCTTGACTGCCCGAGGCCGCCACTCTCATGGAAGTTCCCGGCCGGCGGGGCATTTGCTTAACATGGGCGAGGCCTAAACTGTCATACTATCTGGCGCATGGATGTTCAGGCGCCACCCATTGGGGCTTTGCTCGGTCACTACCGCCTTCTTGACCAGGTCGGCGAGGGCGGAATGGGAGTTGTCTTCCGTGCCTGGGACGAACAGCTCGAGCGCGATGTCGCGGTAAAGGTACTCCCACCCGGAACGTTTCATGATGAAAACGCCAGAAGGCGATTTCGCCGAGAAGCGCGTGTACTGGCAAAGTTGAATCATCCCAACGTGGCCATGGTGTTTGATTTCGGGCAACAGAATGGCATCGATTACATGGTCACCGAATACGTTCCCGGTATCACTTTGGACGCCAAACTCCGAAAGGGGCCGCTGCCGCCAAAGACGGTCCTTGAGCTGGGCATTCAATTGGCGAAGGGACTAGCGGCGGCTCACCGGGAAC
The DNA here is from genome assembly GCA_051986135.1 of Terriglobales bacterium. Lineage (GTDB taxonomy): Bacteria > Acidobacteriota > Terriglobia > Terriglobales > Acidobacteriaceae > Gp1-AA122. The sequence continues at coordinate 4,458 of JBPYDQ010000925.1, forward strand.
AGATTATTCATCGCGACCTGAAGCCGGGAAATCTGCGGCTGACCACGGATGGTGAGCTGAAGATCCTCGACTTCGGACTGGCACGCAGGCGGGAGCCGGCTAGCGATATAGCGGAAACCTTGAGCCGGGAACTCGAAGACGCCATGGTCGGCACATTGCCGTACATGGCTCCCGAGCAAATCCGGTGCGAAGAAGCCGACGCGAGAACAGATATATGGGGCGCCGGCGCCGTACTGTATGAAATGGCTACGGGCGAACGACCGTTCTCCGTAGCACCACGTTTGAAGCTGATCGAGGACATTCAGCATCTTGATCCAGAAGTTCCAAGTACACGGAATGGACAAATAACTCCAGCACTAGATGCTGTCATCCTCAAGGCCTTGGATAAGGATCCGGATCGACGCTATCAGTCGGCGCGTGAGCTGGGCGTGGATCTCGTGAGGATATCGCCCGGCTCGGCCGGCAAAGCGGCCAATTCAGATTTTCCCCCCATCGGCAATAACAGGCATTGGATTGCTTGGCTCACGCTGGTGCTTCTAGTGGTACTGTCATCCACGTATGCAGCCCATCGCCTGTACGAGAAGTGGAGAGACTCTCGACAGCCCAAACATAAGCTCCTCACGGTACTTCCCATCGATACCAGCGGGCAAGACGATAAGACAACTGCGCTTCTCATGGGTTTGACTCAGACGCTCACCGCCAAGTTAGCCGATCCGTGGGGAAGGGAGTTGCAGCTGATTTCGGCGCGGGATGTAACCGATCTCCAGGTCAAGACGCCGGAGCAGGCATGGAGAGAATTCGGTACCGACCTGGTGCTGGAATGCATCGCCCACCGCGTTGGCGCTCAAATCAGGATCAATTGCTCGCTGGTGGACCCGAGGACGCATCGGCAGCTTTCGGCACGCACGGTCACGGCTAGTATGACCGACGTTTTCGGTCTTGAAGATCAGGTCTCAAACGAGATGGTATCGATGGTAGCTGATGCAGGAATGCGTGGCCAAACTCTTCCTCGAAGCAGAACAGCAAGCAGTCCGGAATCCTACGCAAGCTATTTGCGCGGCCGCGGCTACTTGCAGGAGTACCAGAAACCGGAGAATATCGAGCTCGCGATTGCCGAGTTTCGGAGTGCAGTGGCAGTGGACCCGGAGTACGCGAATGCATACGCAGGTTTGGGCGAGGCCTACTTGCTCGGTTATCAACAGATGAACCACAGCGCCGACTGGGTGCACCTCGCACAACAAAGTTGCTCGGAGTCCCTCGAAATTCGCCGAACCGCAGCGGGGATGATTTGTCTGGGAGACGTATATAACGAAACAGGCAACTACGGCCTGGCAGTCGAGCAGTTCCAGACAGCGGTCGAGATCGAACCCAGCGATGAAGACGGTTTACGTGGCGAGGCCGATGCTTTGGTGAAGCTTGGCAATCCCTCGGAAGCCGAGAAGGCTTACCGAAGAGCCATCTCGTTGAAACCCGACTATTGGGGAGTGTATAGCTGGTTAGGAAAGTTCTATTACGATCAGGCCCGCTATCCGGAGGCGATCAGCCAGTTTAAGAAGGTGATTGAGCTGGCGCCGAACAATTATCGGGGGTATTCGAACCTGGGGGCAATGTACGTAGCGCAAGGGAAATACACGGAGGCGCTCGCTCCGTTGAGCAAATCGATCGAAATTAGACCTAACCTCGAAGCCTTCAACAATCTTGGTAATGCATATTTTGAATTGCGACAATTCTCCGGTGCTGCAGAGGCGTTTCAGCGCGGTTTAAACCTTGACGACAGCGACTGGCTGCTGTGGGGGAATCTCGGCGACTCGCTTTTCTGGAGCGGAGAGCAGAAGTCGAGAGCAATAATAGCTTATGGGAACGCAATTCTGCGGGCGGAGAAGAAGCTGAACGTAAACCGAAAGGACGCGATCGTGCTGGCATTTCTCGCTGATTACAATGCCATGAGTGGTCACCGGAAGAAAGCCGGCGAGTATATTGAGCAGGCTTTGGCCCTAGCGCCAGAGGATGGGGAGGTCAGGCTAAGGGCAGCAATCGTTTACAACCAATTCGGAGACATGGATCGCTGTCTGGCGTCTCTGGAGAAAGCAGTCAGAGTGGGGTACTCCGCACAGGTGATCCGGGATACTCCCGACTTCGACCATTTGCGCAACAACTCCCGGTTTCGGGTGCTAGCACAGGTCCGGTGAACTTATCGTTTGACATTCAGTCCGGTGTCACGATCATCGGTTGCTTTCTTGCACGGATTGCTAGGGTCTGTCTTTGGATCGTGATCGTAAATGGCGTACATATAGTATTTCTCTTTTGATGTCACGCCATACTTTGTGGACGGTTGGTTAGCATCGACAACTATTGGATCGTCGGGGGGGACGAGTGGACTTTCCGGTGTGTACCCAGGCACCGGTGGTTCGATTGTTAGGAAAGTAATCCAATATTTGTTGTCGTTCGATGCCCATTGAATGTGATTCTGTTGTCGTAGGAATGCGACCGGGTAATCCACCTCGCAACCGGTGTCTGGCGAAGGCGAAGCTGAAATGCTTACTGTCCGTTCATTAGAACTACGGGTAAGGCGAGGGGAAGGGTGGAAGTGACGGCCGATTTCGAAAGCGATTATCAGACCGATGATGCCGACCAGGGCGAATAGAAGTTGGCGCGTTTTCATAAGTTCCCCGCAATCAAAAAGCCAGAGTGGTTGCCAGACGCTAATGGGTACCGGCAACCATGTCAACTGAAAAGTGATCCTCCCAGGTCCTCTCAAAGGTGTATCGATCCTTTGCACATCGACTACTACTGAGTGCCCTGGCTCCGTCACGTCGCGCGCATCATGCCGGAACTCTACCGGACAAAATGTGAATTGGTTTGTCAGCACATTCTTGATTCTTATTTCGATCAAAGGAAAGAGTCTTTACCGTCTGGGTAAACAGCCGAGGGTCGCTCGACCTTTTGGATTTCATTTCCGTCCGGGTTGAGGGCGGTAGCAGTTCGACAGTTTGCGAGATCGAGAGGCCGATACTCAGCTATTGTAGAAGGACTTGGTGATTCGCCCTGCTACGCGGCCGTATCCCGGCAAAGGTCTCTTGGGATGACGCTTGCTACCCTGGCCGCTCTCGGTAAGGCAGGAGAGTTCAATCGAGAAGAAAGACACGACCGCGGAGTAACCCCGGGGGCAGAATGAAAGCTCTGAGCCGGCGATCTGACGAAAGCGCCAGATGTCATGCCAGCCCTAAATTAGCTTCGCTTACCTCGGCGCTGTAACTTGACCCTGAGCGCTAGAAGAACAGTTTGTGCTTCTTTTTCTTTTTCTTGCTGGATGAACCGTGTCGGGAACTGTCCTGGGCGGCGGCCTGATCCGCACTCGAGGTCGAGCTCGAGGAAGAGGCCGCGGAGGTATTGGAATCGCCCTGCTGTGATTCCTGCTGGATTTCGTTCACCTGGGCTGGTGGCGGCGGTGTATGCGCGTCGGGCGCGACGTTCGGCTTGAGTTCTCCAATCCCACTGTTATTGCTGTTGTTATCGTTGCTCGAATTAGCCGCCGCGGGTGCGCTGTCGTTACTCGCGGGAACGGTTTCCACATCGGTGGTTGAAGGGGTGGTATCGGCAGGCTTGCTCTCGGTATCCGGCGTGGTGGGCTGTGCCGGGGCATCCGATCGAGGAGCAGCCTCATTCGGTGGCGGGGCCCCTCCCTTTACGGTTTCAACAGAGACTTTGTTATCCCCCGACTTAGGTGCTGGACCGAACAAAGCTCGGTTCGCCGCCGCCACCACGTCGGTCGCGCTCACGGGTTTGGGATCCACCAGAGTCGGGTCGCCAACTTTGGTAGCCTGAGCGACGTCCGGGTGCCGGCTGAAGTTGCCCATCAAGTGGCCGAACATTCCGGAACTGCGGCGGCTGTCTTCCTCCTTCTGGTTTAGTGCAATGGCTGCCTGAGTGGGCGTGGGCACCGGCTCATGCAGAGCCAGCAAACGCCGCTTCGCATCATCAGCCCGATCCATCATGGGGTACCGAGTCAAAATGCGAGAATAGACGGAAGCCGCATTTTTCGTGAATTGCTCGATCAACTTAGCTTTGGCCGCCTCAGGCATCTTGCTGGCGCGGATGTTGGTGATCTGGCCTTCGTAGGACTGCCCAAGCAGAAACAGGGATTCGTCAGCTCCGCTGAATAGCGGGTAGCGGTCGATGACCGACTGCAACCTAGCGATCGCGGCCGGATACGAGTTGCGCAGATAATAGAAGCGCCCGATTTGAAATTCGCGCTGCGCCAGTACTTCCTGCACTTCCAACAACCGTTGCTTGGCTTCGGGGATTAGTTTGCTGTCGGGGAACTGCAACATCAGCTGCCGGTACTCTTCTTCCGCGCGCATGGCATGGGTGAAATCGCGGTCCGGCTTCTCCATCTGCTGGTAATGGATGTTAGCAATCTTCAGCTGCGCTTCGGCAGCCTCGGGCATGTTCGGAAAGAAGGTGATGAAATCCTTGTACTCGAGCTCAGCCTGCGCCAGCGAAGTAGTGCCGCCTTCGGCGTACCAGGAGTCGCCGACTGCCAGTTTGGCGCGCGCGATGTACTCCGAATCCGGGTAGGTATTGATGAGGGTCTGCAGGATCATACGAGCCTGATCGAAGCGGTTGTGCTTCATCTGATCCATGGCCCGGTCGAACAGGACCTTGTCCGGCTGCTTGGAGCCCACGTTGGCCAGCGGATTATTAACCTTCTTGTTGGTGCATGCCACCGTTATGGACAGCAATATGGCCAGCGATGCAAGCAACCTTGTTCGACGTGACATAGGATCCACCTGTACGAAAAACTGTGTCGGACGGCCGCGGTGGCCGCCCCTAGCTCAGCCGTTAGACCTTCAAAAGCGCGGCTTCGTTGGCTGCTTTCAACAGCTTACGCGCATCTGCCCTGGCGTCGCCATGTCCGAAGACGGCGTTACCCGCCACCAGCAACTCAGCACCAGCACGGACCACCTCACCTACCGTGTCCGTTCCAATCCCGCCATCTACCTCGATGCGATAGTTCAGCCTGCGGTTGGAGCGGTACTCGGCCAAGCGCCTGATCTTGTCGACAGAGCCTGGTATAAATTTCTGGCCGCCGAAGCCCGGATTGACAGACATAACCAGCACATAATCCACTAAATCGAGAACTTCGCTAAGCGTCTCGACCGGGGTTGCGGGGTTGATGACGACCCCAGGGGAAACCCCATGGCTGCGAATCAGATCCAGAGTACGGTTCAAGTGGACATCCGCCTCCTGATGCACCGAAATCCAGTCCGCGCCGGCGTCGGCAAAGGCGGGAATGTACTGGTCCGGGTTTTCGATCATCAGATGGCAATCGAGAGGCAAATTAGTTACTCTGCGCAGGCACTTCACCACCGGTGGGCCGACCGTGAGATTGGGCACAAAATGGCCGTCCATGATATCCACATGGATGACCGAGGCACCTCCCTCCGTGGCGAGCTGGATCTCGTCCGCCAGACGCGCAAAATCCGCCGATAAAATCGAAGCTACCAGTTCGATCAAAATTGATTCTCGTCTACCGATTTCCTTGCCGAAATTCTAACACGCTGGCCTGGAGGCTTTCCGGACCTGCCGGACTCAGGAGGAGCCCGGCAATGGAAGGTCCAGACGAGGAGTCCCGGGCAGCAATGGTTCGACAGCTTTCCCCTCCTGTTTTCAGGGATCGGCGCGGACAAGAGTCATCCGTCGATGGCCGGAAAACACTCGGAGTGTGGCGCTCTGGGACGGGCGAGCGGAAAGGCGCAATGTTTCGGCCCGGAGGACACCCAGAGCTGAGTCTCCGAGCCCGGGCCACTGGCTATCTGTAGGCATCACGCCGGTCAGCCTGCTTACATGTGATTGCCGGAGGTGCGTCGAAGCTAGGTCAGTGATTCTGACGTCCGGGTTATTCCGGCCTGTTGCACCCGAAGCGAGCGCTTTTGACGAGTTCCCGTGGAAAGTCAATGCCCGCGCGTTCAAGCCCTGTGATGTCTTTGGGCTGTAAGTTGCACCAGATATTCTCCCCAGAACTCGTCCGCTCCAGGAGGACTCCTCGAAAACGACCAGTTCACCCTTTTGTGCTAATGGTGACGGAGCGACCGGGCTTCAGACGTTTCCAAGAGTTCGCCTCTTCTAGAATTCTGCTGGACGATCTGCCCACCGCCGCCGCGGCAACCCCGTCTCTACCCGTAGTTGGCTTTCTGAAAAGGGGAAAACGCAAGCCTCAAGGTAACGCTCCCCGAATCTCAGTATGGAAAAGCGGCAAAGCGGTTGCCTTTCATAGGTCACGGTGGATTCGTCCCCATGTTTGCCCGACGGTTTGGTTGTCTGCGCGATCGGGAAGCCGGGTGTTGCTTATTGCACACCGACTTTGAACTTGTATTCTCCCCTCTTTTGGACTTCGACGAGCTCGCCCCGCTCGAGATAAGACTTGAGGACGGCGGGGTTCATCCACTCCAAGTCCCATCCATTGCGGATTGCCAGCAGGGTGTAGTGTCCCGGTACTACCGAGGACAGGGTGAAGGTACCGTCGCTGTCGCTCTGGTCGCGCCGGATCAGAATCGCATTATCAGCCGGATCAGAGGGAACCAGTAGAACCATGGCCCCGGCCATCGGTTTGGCATCATGGCGGGAGACGGCGGTGCCGTCGATTCGGCCGATTCCCTGGGAAGCGACAATCGACAGCTGTATCGCGCCTGCTCCCCCGATTTCGATGGCGCGCCCGGTGACATGAGCCCCAATTGCCGAGAGGGAGACTAAGAACACATTTTGGGTGCCAATCGCTACTTCATAAGTTCCGCGCGGCAGGAATTGGTAGGAGTTAAATTGGAATTTCCCATCGGGAGACACGCGTGCGCCAGCGGCGTCGTCAGACGTTTTGTTCCGAAGCACGATAGTCGCCCCAGCCGGTAGACGCGATCCATCTTGCATCCTTAGCCTGCCCGAAATGGTTTGACTCTGGTCGTTCGAGCCGGGATCGATCTCCGTGTCGCTCTGTAAGTCGAGTTCCTGCGTGTAGTTCATCGGCTCCTTCCCGGGAAAGAATATCTGCAAGCGGTACTGGCCAGGGGGAAGTCCTGCAAGGTCGACTTCGCCCGGCTTGCTGCTGGTGGTCTCGAGCGAGATAGGAAACCGTAAGTTGACACCCTGGAACACCTCCGGCACTGCCATCACGCTAAGCCCCCCGTTGACATCGGGTTTCGGAGTGCGCACGCGAATGTGCAATGACCGAACCGGGGTCAGAGTGAAGTCCGCAGTAACGTGGTCACCGGCAGCGAGAGCAAGCGCAGTAGCCTGGCTGAAGTCGGTAACCCCCGGGTAATAGACGACCGGGTAGGCGACATCCAAGGGGAATTTTGCTTCTTGCGCCTGGTTACGATCGAGGTCCGGATAGTTGGGGGACGCGATATAAGCCGCGTACCAGGGCCGGGCAGAGGCCACGACAAAATACGTGCCGGGCGGCAGCGAAGCAAAACGATACTGGCCGCGATCATCAGAACCCGCCTGGGCACTGGGTCGGATGCTTCGTGTCCCCTCTTCGAGACGGCTTCGAAAAAGCATGACTTGCGCGTCGCGCACCGGCTCGTTCTGCTCGTCGACAATTTGGCCGGAGATTACCCCAGCGGGATGAATGCGAAATACAAGGTCTTCGCCTGATAATCCCGAGCCCACCGCGATAGCACTGGAATAGTTCTCGTGCTCTTCGAAGCCTTCCGTCAGAAAACCGGGCTTACCAGCTGCGAGAGCATATTTTCCCTTGGGCAGGTTGGCGAACAGAAAACGACCGTCGGCGCCAGTGATGACGACTTGCTGATCTTGGCGCGCCTCGACTCGCGCCAGGAAAACCCTTACCTCGGGCAGCGGCTGCCCGGTAACGCTGCTCACGGCGGTTCCGCTGATCCGGTACCCGGTCTGGCTCGCGCCCGGCCACTGCGCAAAGGTGCATGCCGACAACAACATCCACCAGGCGGCTATTCGAGTGCTCCGCTGAAGGGCAGTCGGGAGGCGGCTATCAGCCGAATCTGTGCCGCACTGGGTCATTGTTTCCTAGTTCGAAGCAGGTTCACCGTTACCCTGCTTTCGCCATTAGAGGTAACACTAACGCGGGTAGCGTTAGAGGAATATCGATTCATTACCTCGGGATTGGTGTACTCGATGCCGGCCACACTATCGAAGGCCAGCACGGCGTAGTCTCCCGGCGCAAGCTTGGGCGATTGAAATTGCCCGTTGCCGGCGGCCATCACGCTCCGGATCTGCTTCGGAGCTCGATCAGGGATGAGCAGGACCGTGGCTTCGCCCGCGTTCGGTCCATCCGATACTACGTTTCCACTAAGCCTTCCGCCATCATCGCGCAATCGGATGCGAATTGGCGCCGGGAACTCTTGCCCCACGGCCAGACTCTCGCGTAATAAATCGGTGCCACCGCACTGAGCCGCATCCACATACAAATCGTCGGGTGTATTGGGAGTGATTTCGACGGCGTAGACTCCTGGATCGACTCCGTTGATGTTGTTGATGGCACCAGGACTGACGGGGAAGTTAATTTCCGTACTCGGCAGTCTCATGCCTTCCGCCAGGAACCGCAGGTTGACCCCGCCCACACCCCGCCCCTCGCGAACCGATGGCTCGTGAGTATGCTCGATGGTCAACTCGGCTCGAAGCGGGGCGGAGGGTGCGACCGCCAGGGTCACGCCTGCCAGGTCGGACTCGACATTGACTGGAACGTCGCCACGAAACGAACCTTGAGGGGTGTCCAAGTAGGCGCGCAATACGTAGGAACCGGCAGGCACCTTTGCCTGGAAACTGTTTCCGCGCTCTTCCTCGACAGACATGGCCACCAGATCGTTGTTTCGAGAGATGAGCTGCACGCGATGCCAAATTTCAACCGCCTCGTCTGGGGGCAGACCCACTACGCTTCCCGAGAGGCGAAACACAGGATCTGGACTCAGCGAAAGATCAGCTTCGACCTGCTGACCGGCTGAAACCTCAACTGGAGCAGCCGAAGCCAAATCGCTCACGCCCGGATAGAACATGGGCCGGTAAGCAGCCTCGCGGGCGCGCTGAGCGGGTATCCCAATCCAAGTGGTCTGAAAGCGCGGACCCACCAGGAGATAGTAGCTCCCGGGGGCAAGGCCTGCTATGCGAAATTCGCCGTCTTCATTCGTCTGAGTGCTATTCATGAGATCCCATCTTTTTCGGCCTTGCGAAATCTGGGAATGGAACAGCTGTACCGTGAGATAGCCGATGGGTTCGCCATCCGGCTTCTGCGCCCGGCCGAAAACTACGCCTTCCGGGATCAGGTGTATCGTGACCGGAGCGGCATCAGGACCAATTTTCACCATCGTCTGGGAATCGGCCGAGTAATTGACGTTACAAGGCTTTCCATCCGTCGAGCAGTCATTAACGGATCCCAGGGATGGATTCGACTCTATCTCTCCGGGATTAAGAAATCCCGGCTTGCGCGCTTGAACGCTGGTCGTCATGCCGGCGGACAAATGATCGAATTCGAAGCGGCCACCGGCATCGCTGAAGGTATTCTGTTCGGAGCCCGCGACGATTTGGACCAGCGCGTGTGGGATGGGCTCGCCTGTGACGGAATTCTCAACCGTACCAGTCAGGCTGTAGGTGGCCTCGGGGTTGGCCGCCTGATCGGAAGCTAACTGTGCAGCCGCCAGCGACGTAACGAGTGCCAGCCAGACAGATAACTTTAGTTTCATCGGTGCACACTGTTCTAGATCAGAATAACTTCTTGTCGGCCTTGACCACCCTCTGACCGCGGGACAGGTTCACAAAAAGCCGACGAGAAAAGGTCGCCACATGCTCAACGAGATAGGACACTTCCAGGTACTTAGACACCGGGTTGGGACAGTCTGTTGCCCGTTGCGAGATGGAAACGCTAATGGGACAAGCCGCTGTACGCAACGATAGCTGGATGAACACTTACGGTCTGATATCCTCTGATCCATGCCGAAACACATAGGCATCGTGGCGTGCAGCGCCGAAGGAGCAGCGCTTTGCTATCGAACCATCTGTCTGGAAGGCAGCGGGCTGATGGGAAAGCATGCCCATCCGGAAGTTTCGATGCACACCCTCCCGCTTTCCGAATACGTGAAGTTTATTGAGCCTGGCGATTGGGCTGGCGTAGCGGGGCTGATGCTGTCGTCGGCGGAAAAGCTGGCTCGGGCGGGAGCCGATTTCCTGATTTGCCCGGACAACACGATTCACCAGGCTTTTGAACTCGTGGAGCACCGATCGCCGCGGCCCTGGTTGCACATCGCCCAAGAGGTGACGACGGAAGCCAAGCATTGTCACTATAAGAAACTGGCCGTGCTTGGTACTCGTTTCCTGATGGAAGGGCCGGTTTACCCCGAGAAGCTCGGGGCGGCCGGGCTGGAGTACCGGATTCCGGGACAGAAAGAGCGGGAGCGGATCAATCAGATTATTTTTGATGAACTGGTCAATGCCGAATTCACGCCGCGATCACTCGCATATTTCACCGAGGTAATCCGGGCGATGAAGGAAGATGGTTGCGATGCTGTTGTGCTGGGATGCACGGAAATTCCGCTATTGGTAACGGAGGTGAGTTCACCGCTACCGATTTTGGATTCCACAAGGCTGCTCGCACGGGCTGCGGTGTGTAAAGCGCTGAGCTAAACAATTGTCGGAGGACGGCGGCTGAGCAGGCAGAGAACACTACGTTACTCGGTCCTGGCTGGTCGGTATGCCATCTCGAAGCTGCCTCCGCGTGCTCCCCTACCCTCGTGGGTCCCCACAAAAAAAGACGAGTTCTGCTCGTTCACACGAACCAGCGATGAGCTTTCGATCGTGTGCCTCGAAGGCTCGGTTCCGCCCGAGGTGAATACCTCGCGCGGGTGGGTCGGCTTAAGGTTAATAGGGCCGTTCGCATTTTCAGAAATCGGCGTTCTCAATGCATTTTTGCATCCCCTGGCCAAGCACGGAATCGGAGTTTTTGCGATTTCGACCTTCGATACCGACTACCTGTTGATCGAAGCCAGATTCTGGGACAGAGCTTCGAAGGTACTTCGGGCCGCCGGACATGAGGAGATTCCGCATTAAGCCATCTGAGAACGTAGCTTTCGTGCTGCCTGTCGAGACAAGGAAATGTAGTCCGGGGAGACGCCGTGGGCAGAGCGGTGGAAACGCGGGAATCACCAGGTCGTCTTCCGGGCGCGCGCAGCGAGCCTTTTCGCCACCGACAATCCCTGCAGGGGTGAATGTGGCCCGACCTGCGCTTGGCGCCATTCGGCCCCGGAATATCACCATAGAATGATTGGGTGGCAATAACCGTCTTCGTCTGTGCTCGAATAAATGAAAGGACCACCATTGCCTGCTCGCCATGTGAGTCTAGGTCGGCGAATTAAGGACGCCCACCGCAACCTGAGGGGCGCGAAGGAAGTGGTACGCGCAATCGTTTCGACCGACCATCCTCTGTTGGCGCACATCATTCCTATGCGCCGCTGTAATCTGGCGTGCAAGTACTGCAATGAGTACGACGATGTTTCGAATCCGGTCCCAACCGAGCTGATGTTCCGGCGAATCGATAAGCTGTCGGAACTGGGGACGTCGGTGATCACGATAAGCGGCGGAGAACCTCTCTTGCACCCGGATCTGGATGGAATCATCCATCGCATTCGCCACACTGGCATGATCGCTGGCCTCATCACCAATGGCTATTTGCTAACCGCCGAGCGCATTGAGCGCCTCAATACGGCTGGCCTGGAATGGCTGCAAATCTCCATCGACAACGTAATGCCGGACGAGATTTCAAAGAAGAGTCTCAAGGTGCTCGATAAGAAGCTGCAACTTCTGGCGGAACATGCCGATTTTCATGTCAACATTAATTCGGTGGTCGGGGGCGGGGTAAAAAATCCACAGGACGCGTTGGTGATCGGGCGGCGTGCCATCGAACTGGGCTTCAGCTCGACCATTGGCATCATTCATGACGGAGATGGACAACTACAGCCGCTCAACGAAGAAGAGCGGCATGTCTATCACACGATGAAGAGCCTGGAGAAGCGCAGCTTCACGCGCATCAATCGCTTCCAGGACAACATCGCCCTGGGACGACCGAATCATTGGAAGTGCCGCGCTGGGGCTCGGTATCTTTACATCTGCGAAGATGGGCTGGTACATTACTGCTCCCAGCAGCGTGGTTATCCGGCTATTCCATTGGACAAATACACACTCGACCACATCCGGCGCGAATACCTGACCGAGAAGTCGTGCGCGCCGCACTGCACGGTGTCTTGTGTACACCAGGTTTCTGTTCTCGATGCCTGGCGCGCCCCACAACGGCCTGCTCCGGCGCCGGCCGATGGGCTGGTCGAGATCGACTAGTCTTCGCTCCGTGCTTCGAACCGTTGGGAAACGGAAATCATTTTTTCTGCGCCGTCGGCGGCGTTAGCCCATTCAGTCGCAGATAAGTGGCGGCGGCGCCATAGTGGTCGGCCCAATTATTGGTGAGGGCGATCAGGGCCCAAGCCAGGGGGGCCTCGCGGCCACCGAAAGCCTCGATTTTCTCCCCCAGCCGGGAATCGTCCATCTTTCCCAGGGTTCGGTCACAAAAATCAAATGACGATTTCATTGCTGCCAGCAACCTGTCCTTGGAATCAGTTTCTTTCAATTCAGGAGATTGGGGAGAAGGTGAGCCTCCAATTTTGCCGCAGAAGAGATTGTTGGCTTCCGTGATGTGCAGAACCAGCTTGCCGAAGCTCATTTGTTCGGGAGTGGGCTTATAGCCGAACTTGTCGGCGGGCATCTGCTCGACCGCGGCAACGATGTTTTTCTGCTGTCGGGGGAGAATCTCACGAACCACCGAGGTCACCGGATTTTTTTCCTGGGCGAAGGCCGGAACCACAGCAGCAAAGACGACTGCGACGGCCAGCGAGCGTTTCATGAAGGACCTCCAAAAAAAGCGCCTCAAGCATAGACCTCGGGAGGAAGAGTGTCCATCGTTCCCGAGCGTTGTCTGTTGTCGATAGAATCTGTCCTCGAAGTACTCCTAGGATGCTGCCCGTACCTGGAGGGCTTCTGCTCGATGACGTTCAGACGATCGCGACGGTCAGCGGGAGAGGGTAAGGGTAGTTCTTCGGCAAGGAGCTGCTGTGTAAAACAGGTTTACAGCGACATTTCTGGCGTGGCTTCCAGAAGCGCGCGGCTGTAGGGGTGGACTGGCTGGACGGTTAACTGCTCGGTGGGGCCGATCTCAACAACTTTTCCCCGAAGCATGACGGCGATGCGGCTTGCCAGATAACGCACCACGGGCAGGGAATGAGAAATGAACAGGTAGGTCAGGCCGAACTCGCGCTGTAACTGGGAGAGCAGATTCACGATTTGCGCGCCGACGCTCACATCGAGGGCCGAAACCGGTTCATCGGCCAGGATGAATTTCGGGCGCAGCGCGAGAGCGCGGGCAATTCCGATGCGCTGGCGCTGGCCTCCGCTGAATTCGTGGGGAAAGCGGCGGGAGGCGGACTCATCCAGACCGACCGCACCGAGTAGTGCGGCAACACGTTCGCGTCGGGCAGCAGAGCCCAGGCGTTCGTGAATGATCAAGGGTTCGGCAATCACGTCTTCCACGCGAAAGCGCGGGTCGAGCGAGCCGAATGGATCCTGAAAAATGATCTGCATGTCCCGGCGCAGGCGCCGCATATCGCGCTTCCCGGCTTGAAGCAGGTCACAACCGGCAAAGCGAATTGTGCCCGCGGTCGGTTCCAGGAGCCGCAGGATCAAGCGGCCCAACGTACTCTTGCCCGAGCCGGATTCGCCCACGACGCCCAGGGTCTCGCCTTGGTGAATATCGAGGGAAACGTCGTCGACTGCGCGGACCTCCCCCTTGGCGCCGCTTCGGAAAATCGATTCGCCGAGTGGATAAATCTTGGTAAGGCCTCGAACTTCGACCAGTGCCACGGGGTGATGTTAGCAGAATAGTCCTCGATCTTTGGTGGTTAGAAAATGCTGTGGGCTGCGCCGAGGAGCACGGGGTAACGACCACCCACTAATTAAATTCATTGCAAGGCAATCATTGGAACTGCGGCCAGGGCAGCCAGGATACCCAGCGTCCTCCATCGAGTGAAATGTTCCTTCAGAAAAATACGCGCCAGCAAGACAGTTACGGCGGGATAGAGGGAGGTCAGCACGACGGCGGCGTCAAAACGGCCGGTCTGATCGGCGCGAATAAAAAGCGCGGTGCCGATCACATCGAGAGAACCGGCAAACAGAGCCAGGACAGCATCGCGAATGTCGAGACGGTGTCGTCCACGGCGGACAAGAACAATCGCAGCTACGGACAGGAACGAACCCAAGCGAGAAAATGCGGCAGACCAGAAGACGGAACTATCGCCAACACGGTTGATAGAGATGAAGAATCCCGCGAAGCCGAGGCCCGCCAGCACCGCCAGTGAGAGTCCAGCGGGGCGAGCCGGTTCACCTTCCGGGCGTGAAATCAGCCAGATACCCAGGCCAGCGAGCAAAAAGCCGATTAAGGCGCCAGCATCGGGTGTGCCTTCCATTCGCATGCCGTATGCTGTCGGTAACGCGGCCGCCAGCACCGCCGCAATTGGCGCGGTCAGGCCCATGTTCCCCATAGCCAGAGCACGATAAAAGATGGCCAGAGCGGAGCCTCCAAGGGCGCCCGCCGCCAATGCCCAATATTCGCTCGCGCCGGACGGACGAGGTGCGTGGGTTGATAACGACAGAACCAGCATTAGAATGAGACCCGTGGCGTGGGCAAAAAGCGTAACCAGGAAGGCGTCGGAACGCCTGGCGGCGCAGCCGCCGGTAAAATCGCTGGTGCCCCAACATATGACAGCCGCCAAGCTGATAGCGGCAGGCAGAACTTGCGCGGGCACGGTCATGTGCGACTTGAGATTAGCATGCGAGCCCTCGCCGCCTAAGGGCTCTAGCGACCAACGACCCGCCGCTTGCAAAATTCGCTGCGGTGGCGGCTGTAGAAGAAATAGATCAGCAGGCCAAGAACCAGCCAAACCAGGAAGCGAATCCAGGTGATGACCGTCAAGCCGGTCATCAGCCCGCCGCACAGCACCACGGAAATCAGCGGGAACCACGGCACCAGGGGGACGCGGAAGGCACGCGGCCGCTCGGGCTGGCGGCGGCGAAGCAGAATAACACCGACGGAAACCAGGACAAAAGCAAAGAGTGTTCCGATGTTGGAGAGGTCGGCGGCATCGCTGATGGCAAACACTCCGGCAGGAAGGCCGACCGCGAATCCCGCAATCCAGGTAGAAATGTGCGGTGTCTTGAAGCGCTTGTGTACCCGAGAGAACATTCTTGGAAACAACCCATCGCGCGACATGGCGTACCAGATTCGCGCTTGAGCATACTGGTAGACGAGGAGCGAAGAAATCATTCCCATCAACGCTCCGATCACGATGACGGATTGCGAAAATCGGCCTACCCCTAGGTGCTGCAAGGCGTAGGCGACCGGCGCTTCTGCCGCCGGACCGGAGATGAAGGTCTGGTACCTCATCATGCCAAGCAACACGACGGAGACGCCGATATAGAGAACGGTACAGACGATCAGCGAGCCAATGATGCCAACAGGCAGGTCACGTTGCGGATTTTTGGCCTCCTCAGCGGCGGTAGAAACCGAATCGAAGCCGATATAAGTGAAGAAGACGATGGCTCCGCCGGTGACGATTCCTCCAAAACCGGAGGGCGCGAAGGGTTTCCAGTTTGCCGGGTGGACCAGCATGCCACCCACGACCAGAAAAATCAGAATGGCACCAATCTTGACTGCCACCATCACGTTATTGGCTTCGGCGGATTCTTTCACCCCGCGCACCAGCAGCACGGTTAGCAGGAACACGATCAAAAATGCGGGGATGTTGAAGTAGGATCCCGTCCAGTGACCAGATTCCCATACCGGGGTTGACCAGCGATCCGGGACGTGCAGCCCGAAGGCATCCAGCTGCGACTTGGTGTAGGCACCGAAGCCGATGGCGACGACCACGTTGCTGACTACGTATTCCAGGATCAGATCCCAACCGATGATCCACGCAAAGATCTCGCCCAGCGTGGCGTAAGAATAGGTGTAGGCGCTGCCGGCGATGGGAATCATCGAAGCCAGTTCGGCGTAGCACAATCCGGCGAAGCTGCAGGCCAGAGCCACCAGCAAAAAGGAAATAGCGATGGAGGGGCCGGCGGGTGGACGCCCATGCATCAAGACTGCAGCGGTCCCTCCTCCGCGCAGCAAGTTCGTGATAATGTCAAGCACCTGCGCGTGCAGGATGGAAGGAGCCTGAAAAAATTCGCCGGCAGCCGCCGTTCCGGTGAGAACGAAGATGCCGGAGCCGATGATGGCGCCTATGCCCAGCGCGGTGAGCGACCAAGGGCCAAGTGTCTTTTTGAGGCGATGACCGGGATCTTCGGCCTCGGCGATCAGCTTGTCGATGGATTTGCAGGCAAGCAATTGGTTGCCGGGTCTTGGCGAGACCTCGGATTGTACAGTCGGTATTTGTCCCAAGCAGTCTCCACTCCAAATTCAAAGGCGCGGCGAAAATACCCGCGCCTGGATTTTTTATCGTTTCGCCTGCCCGCGCGCCAGCTTCTTGACTTTGCGCTTTTGCGAGCCGCGCGCATATTCACGAGGCTTCAGGGGCTTTTCGGCTTTGCGCTTTTTGCGCGAAGCGCGTTTTGATTTCTTGCGCTCTTCCTTACTCAGGTTCTTAGTGTTAGCCATGATTCCTTTCCTGATGCGTCTTCATAGTCTCCTCTACGGTTCATCCCCAGGGGACGAGGTGTTCCGCTACCCGAGCAATAAGGGTGTTACGAATGGAATCATCAACGTGCGCGAACAGAAAAACTTCTCATTCTCCACAGTCGAAAAGTGCCTACTCAGGATTACCCGTTTCCTACTCGGCACCCCACAGCATCCGTCGTTTCCCCACCGAAAGCTCTCCGAGGGCGCGCCCGGGTTCACGCCCGAGTGCCCTCGCCAAATTGCGGACTTCGGCTGGCGACAAGCCTGTGCCGAGTAAAACCAGGGGAGGAACCAGTACCCCTTATTTCACCCTTTCCAGCTGCGCGTATTTCTCCACCAGCTTTTTCAGGCCGAACCGAGGAAATTGTACCGTAATCTTGGCTTCTTCACCCTCTCCTTCCCTCCGGTAGACGGTGCCCTCGCCATATTTCGGATGGCGGACCTTTTGACCGGGACGAAAGCCGCGCCTGCCCGTGGGCGGCTCCACTGGAACCTTCGGCACGCTGAATTTCTTGCCGCGCGAGGCGAAGAACTCGGCGATGTTCTCGATCGAGTTATAAGTTCTGCCCGAGTAGGCGGTCGGCTTCGCGTTCTCCGGTTGATACCGGCTAGCGTCTTGATTCTCATCTTCGTAAGCGTAATGAGAATCCGATGGATAGAGTGAGGAGCTTTGCTCAGTTCCGTCCAGCCGACGCCCGCCCGACGTTCCTATCCGGCCGGTGCCGACCCCTCGATTCCCTCTGCGGCGGGACGGACTCAACTCTTGGACCAGCTCAGAGGGGACCTCTTTCAGAAAACGCGAAGGGACGCTGGCTTCAGGGAGATCGGTACCATAACGGCGGCGGTACAGGGCGCGGGACAAGATTAGCGTGTCCATGGCGCGGGTCATGCCGACGTAGCAGAGGCGGCGTTCTTCCTCGATATTATCGGGCTCAAGAAAAGTGCGGGAGTGGGGAAATAGACCCTCTTCGAGGCCACAAAGAAAAACCAGAGGGAACTCCAAGCCCTTGGCGGCGTGCAGTGTCATTAAGGTGATTTGGGCGCGCTCGTCGTAGGCGTCGGCATCACTGATCAGGGCGGCATGGTCGAGAAACTGGTCCAGAGTTTCGCCGCGGTCCTTCGAATCCATGGCGGCGTTAACCAACTCGTGGAGATTCTCGATGCGAGCGTAGGACTCGGGCGTGTCTTCCTCTTCGAGCTGCCTGATGTAGCCGGTGCGGTCCAGCAGGAACCTGAGCAGTTCAGCCGTGTTGACCGTGGGGGCTGGGAAATCGGTGGCAATTTCCGGCCCGCCCGCAGCGCCAGCCTCGGGCCAGCTGTCGCGTCCCGGTTCCCCGGGCGGCGAAGGCGGCGGCGGTACGCTCGCTTGGATTGTGCCGCCGTCAGCGGCTTCGCCAAAATCAAAGGCTAAGGGATCGAATTCCGTCGAATCCTCCTCGCCTGCTACTTCGATTGCGGCGGGAAGTACGGATTCGGTTTCAGATTCGGCCGTTTGCTCCAGACGCTCAACATAGGTGCCGGTCAACATGGCGCGGGCATCCTCGATGAGGCCGCGAAAGCTTTTCAGCGCGGAAAGCGCTCGCTGCGGGAGCAATTGACGTTGGATGGTCTCGCCAATCGCGCCCCAGAGCGACAGGCCCGTCTCGAGCGCTAACTTCTCAATTACTTCCAAAGTGGTCTTGCCGATGCCACGGCTGGGAGTGTTGATCACGCGCAACACGGAAACCGAATCTTGGGGATTCTGCACCACCTTGAGGTAGGAGAGCATGTCCTTGATCTCGGCACGGTCGTAAAACGAGAAGCCCCCAACCACGTGATAAGGCAAGTTGTAGCGACGCATCGCTTCTTCAAAAAGACGCGATTGCGAGTTGGTGCGATAGAGCACGGCAGCGCGTGCCCTCTCGCCTCGGTTGGCGGCCTCGCGAACAAAATTGAAAACGCGGTCGGCGACATACAGAGCTTCATTTTCACCGTCCGGGGCTTCGTAGTAGCCGATCCGGGAACCGCCTTGGCGCGATGTCCACAGATTCTTGCCTTTTCGCCGGACGTTGTGCGCAACCACCGACGAGGCAGCTTGCAGGATGTTCTCGGTGGAGCGGTAGTTCTGCTCTAAACGGATGATCTTGGCTTGGGGGAAATCTTCTTCGAATTCGAGAATGTTGCGAATGTCGGCTCCACGCCAGGAATAGATCGACTGATCCTCATCGCCGACGGCGCAGACGTTGTGGCGCGCACCGGCCAGCAGGCGCATCAGCTCATATTGGGGACGGTTGGTGTCCTGATATTCGTCAACCAGGATGTAATGAAAACGGCGATGATAGTAATCGCGAACCCGCTGGACGCTTTTGAGCAAGCGCACGGCTTCGAGCAGCAGGTCGTCGAAATCGAGGGCGTTCGCCTTGCGCAACTCTTTGCGGTACTCCTCATATATGTGGGCCACGCGCTCGCTTTTGGGATCGGCCGATTGGAGATAAAGCTCCTGCGCATCGAGCATATGGTTCTTAGCCCAGGAAATTCGGCCTTGCACGATGCGCGGCGTGAGCTGCTTGTCGTCAAGGCCGAGGCGCCGCATCACGCCCTTGACTACCGACTGCTGCTCGGATTCGTCGTAGATGACGAAGTGCTTGTTAAGCCCGCTGGGCTTTCCGCCCCGAGTTGCGGAAGGAATCTCGAGGGCCTCGATGTCGCGGCGCAGCGCACGCACACAAAATGAATGGAACGTTGAGATGACGGGCTTGGCGATAGCAGAACCGCCCACCAGTTTGTCCACGCGCTCGGCCATCTCGGCGGCGGCTTTGTTGGTGAAGGTAACCGCCAGGATAGACTCCGGCATGACGCCCTTGTTCTCGACCAGGTGAGCGATGCGGTAGGTGATGACACGCGTCTTGCCGCTGCCGGCGCCCGCCAGAATCAGGACCGGGCCTTCGGTGTTCTCGACGGCTTCACGCTGCCGGGGGTTTAACTCGTCCAGAAATGACAACGGTAATCCCTTAACTTAAAAAGACCTAGCTCGCTCGCCCCGCACCAAGACAAACACTTCCAATATTAAATGGCTTTTTCTCGGATCCGCGCGGACTTGCATTCGGTACAGGGGCAAACGTCACGCAAGAATTGCCAGGAATAGATACCCAGCGCGTGGCCGTCATTCCAGTGGAAGCGAATCGCATACTTACCTACCGGTTCGACGTTGGTCGGCTTGGCGGCCGGCTTGAACATCGGGAGGGCAGAGGCGGCAAGCTTGGGCGGATCGCCCGGCTGGCGGTGTGTTTTGCTACGCTCTTCATCGCACAGGGCACAGGGACAGGCGTCGCGCAGGAAAATGAAGCCATAGCTGGAGCGGTGGCCGTCCTTCCATTCGATGTCCATGCCGGTGCCGGCGGTCACATTGACCTTCACCGACTTGGGATCGGGCTGCATGTTTTCAGTATCGCATAACTAAACGACAGGAAAATTGGGAGCCGGTCAATGCGCGAACGCAATTAGAACACGCTCTGGTTGGGCGACGAGGACCCAGCAATTCTTGGCGTCGACATCCGCATTCTCGTCTGTGATGGTGTGGAGGAAGGTTGATTTCTCTGGGCCGTGACTTGTTGCGGCCGGTTCGCCAAGTTGGCGCCGGGGTATGTACCGGGACATGGCAAGCGAGACTCCCTCTCCGGATCTGGCCCTCGGTCGCCGGCGACGCTTTGCGGCAACAGAAGTGACAGGCGACGTTTCCAAGACCATGGAATCGAGACCAACTCATGACCCATTCGAATCAAAGACAGAAAAGAAGGCGGAATCCGGCTGACCCCCCAAAGGCGTTGCCGAGGCCCGCTCAGGGAGTTTTAAGCAGAAGGGGTTTCCCTCCCGACACAAACTTGTTGCCGGCAATTAGGTAGCGCAACGTCATCTCGGCTGCCTTGGTGATGCCGATTCGGGTGGTCTCCAGCGTTTCGGGGGGACGGAAACCATCATCGGCAATCCACAAATCTGACTTTTGTGAGGTCAAGTCTTTATTGTTGTCGCGATCGCGGGTGATTCCGAAAGCTTCGGCGAGGCGACCGGGACCCGTGGTCAACCGCTTCAGATCGCGGTCGGAGGCAATGGTCAGGTGTCGTGCCCTGGCCATCTCTGGGATTCCCTCGATCGGCTCCAGCGCACGGAACAGGACTCCACCGGCTATTCCATCCGGTAGGCAGGACACGTTGAAGCACCAGTAGTTTCCGTAGATGAAATACACGTAGGCATGGCCGGGTGGACCAAAGAGGGCCTCGTTGCGTAGGGTACGGCCGGCAGCGGCGTGAGCGGCGGGATCGCCCTCGCCGAGATAAGCTTCGACTTCGACAATTCTTCCCTTACGTAACTTCCGACTGTCGCGCCGTACCAGCACTTTGCCCAGGAGGTCGCGCGAAACCGCGCGCGGGTCGCGATCATAGAATCCACGGGTGAGGACAAGGAGCTTGTTTTTCGCGGCCGACATGATTGATTCGTCTATGTTCCTTCGCAACCTGGGCGCAGATTCCCCATTTGGGTTCGAATATCGAGGATAGCGGATTCTGAATTTCACGCCTATTCGCTGGCTCGCCAAGGAGGAGTCATGGTGTTCAAGGCAGGTTCTGTTTCGCTGCTGCCGGCCATGCTGGCCTAGGCACAGACGAATATACAGACGAATATACTGAAAGGAGCCCATATCACAGTGCGGCTGGAGGCAGCAATCAGCTCCGGCACCGGCGCCGAGGGGACAGAATTTCAATGCCAATCGGATGCGTAACCCGGTCAAAAGGGAAGAAGATTGCCCATGCCGGATGACAGGCGAAGGGGAAGCTGGTTTAGGTCAAATCGAGCGGCGGCTGGGGCATTATGAGGCGGAGTGTTCGGTGCGCAAGCGCGCTTCGGTCGGCGCGGGAGCTGGAGCAGCCGCCGGCACGGCCGCAACTGGTACGGAAGAGGTAGTGCTGCAGGCGGAGAGCGCCATTACCTTTACCACCCCGCCGACAGCCGCAAAAGAATTTTCTTGAGTTCCGTGCGCAACCCCGAGTCCGTCCTGAGCGCCGTCGCTAGGCGCCCTTTGGGGTAACTGGTCTTTCACCACAACATGGAAACAACCGGCGTCAGGTTTAAATTCCCTCGCGCTCGGTTATCTTCTTTCCGTTCTCGATCGCGGCAAGCACTTCTTCGGCATGGCCCTCAGGCTTCACATTGTTGAACACCTGACCGATTTTACCCTCCGGGGTGATGATGAAGGTGGTGCGTACGATGCCCTTCACCTTCCTGCCATACATGTTCTTCTCTTTGATTACTCCGAATTGTTCGCCGACTTTCTTGTCGGTATCGGAGAGTAGAGTGTAGGGCAGGTCGTACTTGGTTTGAAACTTCTTCTGCGTTTTAGGGTCATCTGCGGAAATGCCGAGGATCACGGCACCGGCATTCTGCAGCTTTTTGTAGGATTCGCGGAACCCGCGAGCTTCGGTGGTTCAGCCGGGAGTATCGGCCTTAGGAAAGAAGAAGAGAACGACGGGCTTGCCGCGGAACTGTTTCAGAGAGACCGGATTTTGGTTCTCGTCGGGCAAAGTAAACTCGGGAGCTTTATCATTGACCTGCATGGGTAATTCTCCGTTTCGCTCAAACTTATACCGCAAAGGCTGGAGGGCCGTCATCTCTGTGGGAGTAGTTCTGGCTTCCATGGGAGCCTTGTGGGCACAACTCGCCAGCAAGACTGTCAGCAAGGGTCCGCGGGCAGTGGGGTTGCTCGTTATACCGCCAAAAGGCCAACCTCGGCTGATTCCGGTCGCAATCATGGTTGACGGGCGATTCTATGACGCCGGCGCGTACAAAGCTGATCCGGTTCCGATGGCCCTCGAGCAGGGCACAGTGTACGAAGCGGAACGCGCGGGAAACTCGCTGGGGCTTTTCACCGTAAACCAAGTCTTCGAGCAGAAGAATAACTGGATAGCGGAAGGTACCTATCATGCCAACGGCGAGAAGATCGCCTCGACCAGGCATAAAGCCGAGACAAAACCGCGGGAAGAGAAGGAGGAGGGCCCTCCCGTACTGCGGCGCCCGGGATCGGCACCGGCTACACCGGCGAGCCCGGCCCCAGAGGCGAAGCCGGAAAGCCCACCACAGAGAGCTGACAATTCGGCGGCGAAGGCTACCCCAGCTCCGCAACCGGAACCGGCGCCGGAAGATCCCAATATTCCGAAGTTGCGGCGGGGGGCGCCCGCGCGAGGTGCTGAGGCCGGTGAGACATCTGGCGTTACTCCGGCTGTGAAGAGCAGCGCTGCCCGAAGCAACACCGATGCCGGCGGGAAGAGTCCCGGCAACGGCCCCGCCACCGAGGCCGCGGTGGTCGAGATGCTGCCCGCTGTTTCCGACGCCGGCGGGCCGGAACCGCGTCCTTACGGCTATGACATGAAGCCGGAGGAAGAAGAGATCATGCGCACCAAGTTGCTGGCCATGGCGACCGATGAACTGCGGAAACAAGCGAAGGAGTTCGGGACGCCGGAGAAACCCGGACTTGCGCCTCAGCGTAAAGCTGGTGCGAAAACTGCCACCAAGGCTCCTCCGCCGAGTTTCGAGGACGTACAGCTACGAGTGTTCGATGTATCGAGCAGCAACGAGCCGGTGGCGGTGCTGAGCGCAAGGGCCCATCCTGCTCAGAACAGCAAGACAAGCAAACTCAACGATTTCTACGTCACCCTGGTTGCGCGCTCCGACATCTATGGAGAATTGCGGAAATTGCTCTCCGTAGTGACCGATTCCGAACACCTTGATGTGAACCCGCGCATGCAGCTGGTCGACGTGGTCGATGCCGATGGCGATGGGCGCGGCGAACTGCTCTTCCGCCAAATTTCCGATGCGGGCACAGCCTATGTCATATATAGGGTCACACCCGACCGGCTTTGGCCTCTGTATGAAGGCAGCCCACAATGACTTGCTCATAGCGGGGGCCGTCTACACATCGTCGAGCGCTCGGTCTATCGGTCTCAAAAATTCGCGCCGGCCGGCACCCAGGGAACCGGGACGCGCAATCGATTCGAAGGGAAAGCCAGTCGCTGAGAAGCTGGTGGCGATTAAGAACGTAACGGGGGATGGAGGCCGGTCGAGATGTCAGGGAAGTCGAGGTTAACGCCGAAAACGGTGAACGCCGCGCTGAGCAAGTCCGGATGGAGGTTGTCCCTTTCCGATGAGGGGGTTGCGATTTCGACAGTTTATGCGCGCTTCTGCGGAGGATGAAGGGTTCCCTCAGAGTTCCCATTCAAATCATGGTCCCCCAGAGAAGGCCAAGGTCGCAGCCGAAGGTACCCGCCGAGGGAAAAATACCGCAACTTTGCAGCGGCGGGGGCATTCTAAGAATCTAACTAGAAAGAGCGCTATACTGGCTGGCGCTGGAGTCGAGACCTTATGACTTCCTGGTTGCGGTACCATTTCAGTATGCGGCGTTGTCTGCCTGCACTGGTGATGCTGGCCGGAATCGCGATCGTCCCTAGTTTCCAAGGCCAAATCAACGGCACCCGAGCGTCGGTAACATCTCTTGGTGGATCACCCGTTTTCCCCCCAGGTCCCCGCGCCAGTGTGACCTCGCTTGGGCCTTTCGGCTTCACGCCCAAAGGCTCCTTCCCGAACTGCTGCTTTACTTTTGACCATAATCACCATCATCGCGCCTTGCAGGGGAACGGGTTTGGATTCGGCGTGCTGCCGCTCTATTCCGTGCCTTATTACTATGGCGGGTACGGTGACATCGTCGATCCCGTCGATGACAGCATGGAGCAGGGCTATGGGCCAGTATCGGAACGTCAGAAGTCTGCGGGAAACAGCGCAGCACAACAGCAGTATGACGATCGGCTGAGCCAACTCGAACAGCAGATGGACGATATGGAGAACGCAACCAGTGCCAAGGCAGCAAGCTCTGCCAGCGAGCCGCAGAAGCCCCTGGCTGACCAGCCCGACACGGTGCTGGTCTTTCGCGATGGTCACTCGATCGATGTGAAGAATTATGCGATTGTCGGGGATACGCTTTACGATCTCTCAGATGGTTCGCGCCGCAAGATTGCGCTGGCCGACCTCGACTTGGGCGCAACCCAAAAACAGAACGATGACCGCGGCCTGGATTTTCGTCTGCCTACACGCCCTTTAGGTAATTAGTCATGCATCGGCTGCTAGTCGCGACCTGTGCGTTAGCGGCTGCGGTGTCGAGCCCAGTAGCACCGGCACAAGTACGTGGGGGCGGAGCCTTCGGACACGGGATGGGAGTTCCCGAGACGGTTACGCCAGGTTTTGCCACGATCGGCACCCCTCAACCAGCAGGAACTACCTTGAATTTGGCGCACCGTCCGCTCGGCATCGGAGCCGGATCGGTATTCTTTTACTCAGATCTGGGCTATGAACCGGTTACTCCCCAGCCGGCTTCCGTTGTCGTGGTCGAGCGTCCGCAGCCGGCAACCACCCACCTCGAGGACGAGCGTCCTCCGATAAAGCCCTTGGTGCTGGAATGGCAAGGCGGGCGTTGGGTACGGGTCGAGAACTCCCAAGCCGTCAGCACCTCTGTTCCAGAAAATCACGAACAACGACCAGGGCAATCGCTCGAGAATCCACGCGCTCAGAACCCGCCGCCCGCCATGGTACTGGTTTTTCGAAACGGCCAAGCGGAACTGACCAACGGTTATGCCATTGTTGGCAACACAATGTATGCCGAGACCGACTACTGGACTACCGGTGGTTGGACCAAGAAGATCGCGCTCACCCAGCTTGATTTGGCCGCCACGATTCGAGCCAATCAGGAGCGCGGTGTGGTGTTCAAGCTCCCCGCCGGGCCCAACGAGGTCGTGTTGCAGCCCTAAAAGAAATCGGCTGCCAATTTCGCCATCACTCGCCGTTCTTTTCTGAACCGTCCGTGAGAGGGTTCCGAACAGAGGACAGCAACTCCGCAAGGCCCGGTTATACAGGGGCTCGACCTGTAAACTAGGGAATAAACCCGATGTCTCGGGCAACGTCGTATAGCAAACACTAGCCTGGCAGGCGAAAGCATCCAGCCGGAACTGAACGAGACAGTCGAACGGGGAACTGACATGGCAGAAAGAGATCTTGAAGGCATGCGTGTGGCTATCCTAGCTACGCACGGGGTGGAGGAGGCCGAATTGACCGAGCCGCGGAAGGCGCTCGATGAGGCGGGCGCGCAAACAACCTTAATCGCGCCGAGGGGCGGAAAAGTTAGAGCCATGAAACACGATCAGCCGGGCCAGGAATTCTCCGTCGATATGACACTCGATCAAGCCAATCCGGAAGAGTTCGACGCTGTTTTGCTGCCCGGGGGAGCATTGAACGCCGACGCATTGCGCATGGAGAATGCTGCCCAGGAGTTCGTCCGCTACATGGATGATAGCGGCAAGCCGATTGCCGTTATCTGTCATGCGCCCTGGCTGCTGGTTTCCGCCGGGCTCGTCGATGGTCGCACGCTTACCAGTTATTACACGCTTCAGGATGATATCCGGAACGCCGAAGGGCAGTGGATGGATAAGGAAGTAGTTCGCGATCAGAATTGGGTGAGCAGCCGGCAGCCATCCGATATACCCGTTTTTAATCAGGAGATGATCAAGTTGTTTCGCGAGCACCCGCGAGCGACCGGAGGGAAAGCAGCCTAGGCCGGCGGAGAAACACTACAGCTGGTGACCCCCGGGCTCGGACCCGGGTTTTTCATTGTACAAACGAGCGTCGCACGACTCGGTCGATCCATGACTCCCGCTGAAAAACGGGACGATGTAAACTCGCGACGAACCGATAAAACACATGGGCACCAGCGACCCAAGTGGAAATCGTCGCCGACAAGCAGCTCACCAGGGCGCTGCTTGAACTGGTACCGCTCGACGATAGCGGCGGTTGCTGGTTGCTGGGTCTGGAGATGGAAAAGCCGGGAAATCTCTCGGGTATCGAGTACGCCCCGGCGGACCGGACCGACGAAATGTCCGGCGCGCAGTCAGCGCCCGCATCTGCTCCGGAACAAAAGAAGGGTGAGGTTAGGACGGCCCGACCGGCTGCCACGAACTGTGCTGGCAGGAGCAGCCATCGAACGCGGCCAATTTCTCGAAGGGCATGAGAACCAGCGCTATGCGGACGGTGATAGATGCTGAGGCAATCGCTCGAGCGATCAGGTTAAGTACCAGCCACCATTCACATTGATGGTTTGCCCAGTAATATATCCATTAGTCGCCAGCAGCACCGCGACGGAGGCGACTTCGTCAACCGTCCCGAAACGCCCGACTGGAATGTAGGCTGGACTGGCTTTGGGATTTGATGTGACCATTTCGGTCTCGATCAAGGCGGGAGCAATCGCGTTGACCGCAATGCCCTCCTTTGCCAGCAAATTGGCGAGCGAGTGTGTCAGCCCGAGCATGCCGGCTTTGGAGGCTGCATAGTGCGGGCCAACCACTCCGCCGGTTTGCGCAGCCACGGAAGATACGTTGATGATGCGCCCCCAGTGCTCGTTCCGCATGCGCGGAAGAACTGCCTGCGTGACCAGAAAGGTTGATTTCAAGTTGGTATCAATGATCTCGTCCCAATCCCTCTCGGTAATGTCGTCGACACGCTGCTGTCTGGCGATGCCGGCATTGTTAACAAGAACGGCGATGCTGCCGAGTTCCCACTCAACTCGGGCGACCATCTGCCGCACGGCTTCCGACCGACTCACATCAGCCTGGATAGATAGAGCCCGGCGGCCGAGAGCTTGGATCTGCGCCGAGACCGACTCCGCGTCTGGTGTCCTATGGCGATAGTTGACGGCAACATCGGCGCCGGATTTTGCCAGCGCCACTGCGATTGCCGCCCCGATGCCGCGGCTGGCGCCAGTCACTAGAGCAACTTTGCCGCTCAAACCCTCCATTCGGTGACTATACCGCAAGTCGATTTCATTTCCGCCCAGAGGAACTGAACTGGTTGAGCCGTGGTACAGAAGAATCAGAAGACTGTCCGTGTCCAGGGCTGTGGAGTTGGCAATATCGAACTGAG
>JBPYDQ010000926.1:0-3931 GCA_051986135.1 Terriglobales bacterium
CACTCAGGAGCCAGGCCAAGACACTCCGATCCGGTGCATGCTCGATATGCGGCTCCACAATGGTGACTGAATCACGGGTGCTGTCCTGATCGCTTCCCGTGGATCCCCCTGCATTTCGCGTATCCTCTTTATATTAGGTCCTGCATATCTCTTAAGCGTGTTTAGCCAGCTTCGCCGACTAACCCGACTGGAAAGTTAGGCGTACATCCAAGAGGTGCAGAAACAAATATTCTCAAGCGGGTACTGATTCATCTCGGCGGGTTCAACCTGTCGCTGGGCATGCGGGAATGGCTAGGCAAACGCACTCCTCGGGGCTGGCAGGGCTTCTTTTCGGACCAGCTTTTAGTCTCTTTGCGGATCTAGACGCGCTCTTGGAGCGCTATAGCCTCGAAAACGCGTAGCGAACGTGCCAATGTGTTCAGACGGGCCGTGTGCCGATCTAACTATTCCACTCTTGTTACAAATTCAGGAAGTCACTTCTGCCACGGGCTGCGAGCTAGTTGTTCCCCGACATAAACACGAAAAGATGGCGGCTTAAAGTGGTACAGTACCTGGCGAACGCGCACGTCGCCTATGCCGAGATCGACGGATTCCGCCTTGCTGCGTATCGGCCCGAACGCCTCGAACGAATCATCAGCTTCTCAAGCTCTACCACGAGGAAGAATATAATCCCCGCGACGAGTAGCCTAGGCCAGACCCAGGCCGGGAGGGATTCTGTCTCGAAAAGAGTCTGAAGGGATCGTGAGTAGGTAAACAAAAGCTGCAACACTACCACCGCTCCTATGCCCAGCGGCAAGTACTTATTGCCAAGGTGCGCCTTCAGGGTAAGTGAGGAGTCGACCCTGTAGCGGCTGTTCAGCAAATAGAAGACCTGGCCAATAACCAGTGCATTTACTGCGGCGGCACGGGCAAGTTCGTCTGATGCGTCTTTCGACTTCATCCAGAAAAATGCCCACAATGTGAACGTGAGCAATGCCAGACCGACAAAAACGATACGCCAAATTGCGAAGCCATCGAGGATTGGACGATTGACCGCTCGCGGCGGCCGCTTCATGACATCGAGCTCGTGGGGCTCGAAGGATATAACCAGCCCGAGGGCGACGGAAGTCACCATGTTTACCCAGAGGATCTGAGGAGCCGTGATCGGTGCCGTGAAGCCTACAAAAATCGCCGCCACGATGACGAGTGCCTCCGCGACATTGGTCGGCAGCATGAAAAGGATGGCCTTCTCAACATTGTTGTAGACCGTTCGTCCTTCTTTCACGGCCGCCGTGATCGAAGCGAAGTTATCGTCGGCAAGCACCATCTCCGCTGCCTCCTTGGTGACCTCGGTGCCTTTGATACCCATTGCGACGCCGATGTCGGACTTCTTGAGGGCTGGTGCGTCGTTCACGCCGTCGCCGGTCATCGCCACGATCTGTCCGTTTGCCTGGATCGCTTTTACAAGGCGAAGTTTGTGTTCGGGGCTCGCGCGCGCGAATACATCGACATCGCGGACCCGCTCTTGCAGCGTAGCCGTATCCATTTCCTCGATTTCTGCACCGGTGATCGCCGTTTTTCCATCGCCGATGGTCAGCATTTCTGCGATGGCTGCCGCCGTGATCTTGTGGTCGCCTGTAATCATCGTGACGCGGATGCCGCCTGCGTGGCATTCCTTGACGGCTTCGATGGCTTCCGGACGCGGCGGATCAAGCAGCCCGATCAAGCCCAGTAGAACCAGATTGCTCGGGAGGTCCCCCGGACCAAGATTCCCGGCCGTGATGTTCGGATTCTCGATCCATGCCAACGCCAGTACTCGCTCGCCCTGTGACGCGAGCCTGTTGGATTCATTCAGAAAGTGTTCACGATCGAGCGGCACACATTGTCCCGCCTTCGTTTGTTGCCGATCGCAATGTTCCAGGATGACTTCCGGAGCACCTTTCGCGAACATCACCTTGCCCGCTGCGTGCTTGTGCAGCGTAGCCATGAACTTGTGCTCTGATTCGAACGGGATGGCATCTTCTCGCGGAAATGCGGCTTCTTCGGCCTGTTGTTCCATGCCGGTCTTGAAGGCAAATGGATAGAGCGCTCCTTCGGTCGGATCTCCCTCCACTTTCCATGATCCTTCGGTCTGCACTAGCTGCGCATCATTACAAAGCATGGAGACTCGCCCCATGAGTCTCAAAACCGGATCTTCCCCTGCGGGCTTTCCGGCTTCCAGGATTTGGCCTTCCGCGGAGTAACCGTGCCCCGTGACGTTATATGCCGATTCGGCAGTGACAGCAGAGGCCACCATCATTTCCATGAGCGTGAGCGTGCCAGTTTTATCTGAGCAGATTCTGGATACCGAACCCAGAGTTTCGACCGCCGGGAGGATGCGGATGATGGCATTCCGCTGGGCCATTCGTTTGACCCCAATTGCCAGGGTGACCGTAATCAGCGTGGGCAGACCTTCAGGGATGACCGACACGGCGATGCTGACAACTGCCTGAAAGATTTCCACGAAAGGCATGTGCCGCACAAAGTGCCCGAACAGAAACACGATCACGCTTACTGCAGCAATAACTGAGGTGATTGCGTATCCGAATTTCTTGATCTGGCGTAGCAAGGGCGTTTCGAGCGTGCTGACCGTGGCCATCATCTGGTTGATGCGTCCCAATTCCGTACTCGTTCCGGTTGCAACAACGACTCCAGTGCCACGCCCGGAGGTCACAAGCGTTCCAGAAAAGGCCATGCCTTCGCGATCTCCGACAGTTGCCTTCTCGGATACGGCTGCCGTCGTCTTGTCGGTCGGAAGCGACTCACCGGTTAAGGCGGCCTCATCTGTCCGCAGGTTTCTTACCTCGATCAGCCGAATGTCGGCGGGAACCTTATCACCGGATTCGAGAAGCACGATATCGCCTGGGACCAGATCTTCGGATAGGACTATACGGACCTGACCATCGCGCAAGGTTCTCGCCTTGCCAGACAGCATGTTGCGGATCGCATCGAGCGCCTTCTCGGCCCTGCCTTCCTGAATGAAGCCGAGCAGGGAATTGATCATAACAACACACAATATGATTGCCGCGTCGAGCCACACACCGACCATGAGCTTGACAAACGCTGCAGCAAGCAAGACATAAACCAGGATATTGTTCAACTGCATCAGAAAACGCTTCAGGGGCCCCTTCTTGATTCCTTCTGGTAGCCGGTTGTGGCCGAATTTTTCCAGCCGACCCGAGACGTCGCTGGAAGCAAGGCCTGATTGGGCGCTGCTATCCAGTAGCTTGAGCGCCTGGTCGGCAGCAATGGAGTGCCAGGCGGTAACCTCGCTCTGATTTACGACGGTTCCGACGGAATTCATCAATACACTCCTTTAGCCCCGGGTTGTCCCAGGAAGGGGCAAAGCAAAAAGAGCAGAGTGTAACCAGGCCGCCTTCGCATTTGCATCTCACCTATGGCGACATTAAGTCACGTCTCTATCTCGGGTCTGCAGGCGCTCATAGTGGTATGATGTACCCGTTAAGGCGCGTTCTGCCATAATTCCTCGAGATCGCGCAGACTGTTGAAGCAATAAGTGCTCTGCGCAGGCTACTCGCTTCCCCTGATTGGTCGTACAGGCAACTCGGTGAGGTCGTACCACGAGTTTGATGCCAACAATGACCCGAAGGTATATTCCATGTGTTGGGGAGTACTGGGCTCGAATTCACAGACTCGTGACACTCTCGCCCCGACACCCACTTATAGCCGAGCCTAATTCCTGGGAATGTCCTGGGGATTGATTGAGGAATCATCCATGAACATCCCCGTCCTCGGTGCCACGAGTTTTCCGTCACCTCTAAAACGCTGGGTTGATGAGTCGGAGCGTGTTCCCGCCACAATCCTTCGTACCGTTGATGCGCCGCCGGAGGATAGCCTCCTCTTTGAATTGGCGGGCGCGCGCGAGCATCTGTTCTTCAATCCGGCTGAAACT